>JBOGOY010000040.1:0-11897 GCA_050748185.1 Pyrinomonadaceae bacterium | reverse complement strand
ACCGTCACCGCCACCGAGACGGCGAGGCAGCGTTGTCCGGCGCAGCCAAAGGCGCTATCGCTGATGATCTGCGTCGCTGTCTCGAGGTCGGCATCCGGCAAGACGACGGCGTGATTCTTCGCCCCACCCTGACACTGCACGCGCTTACCGTATTCCGCCCCGCGCGCATAAATGTAGCGCGCGACCGGCGTCGAGCCGACGAAGCTGACGGCGCGCACCGTCGGGTGTTCGAGCAGCGCGTCCACCGCCGGTTTCGCGCCGTTGACGAGATTGACGACGCCGGGCGGGAGTTTCATCTCTTCCATCAACTCGAAGACGCGCGTGATCGCGACGGGAACGCGCTCGGAAGGTTTCAGGATGAAGGTGTTGCCGCACGCGATGGCGTAAGGCAGGAACCAGAACGGGATCATGATGGGAAAGTTGAACGGCGTGACGGCGGCGACCACGCCGAGCGGCTGACGAATCATAAACTCGTCGATGCCGCGCGCCACGTCCTCTAGGTTATAGCCCTGCATCAGCGTCGGAATGCCGCACGCCACCTCGACGTTCTCGATGCCGCGGCGGATTTCGGCTCGCGCTTCGGTTAGCGTCTTGCCGTTCTCCTGCGTGAGGAGGCGCGCGATGTCTTCAATATTGTCTTCGAGCAGTTGTTTGAGCTTGAAGAGATACTGGATGCGCTCTTCGGCCGGCGTGCGCCGCCAGTCAGGGAACGCAGCCGCCGCCGCCTCGATTGCCGCCGCTACGTCCCTGCCGGTTCCGAGCGGAACCGCGGCGAGCCGTTCGCCATTCGCCGGATTGATAATATCCGCGAAGTCGCCCGCCGCCCCGCCCCGCGACCATTGACCGTTCACGTAGTTAGATAGTTGGTGACTCATACATTCCTCCTGATCGCTGAATTTTAGACGAAGAAAAAAGCTATTGGAAAGGATTTCGGTTGAAGTCTATCGCCGCGCGCCCGGTCGAGATTCCGGTTCGCGCGGGATGCTGCTCAGGACCGCGTCGTATGCCGCTTCGGAAGCGAGCACCGCGAGCGTGTTGAGTGAAAGACGCGGATTTTCAACTTCGGCGGTCGTTGCCGCGAACAGCACGTCGCCGTCGGCTTGCATCTGAAAGGGCTGGATCGCTCGCGCCATCGAGGCGTGAACCTGCACCGCCAGACGGCGCAGTTGCCAGTGCTCGAGTTTCTGATTGGTGACGACGAGCGTCAGCGTCGTGTTCGACGGCATCGGCTTTTGCGCGTCTGACGGCGGTGCGGGCTTCGGCGGCTCCGCCCGCTCGATCATCAAACGCAGCGCATCGGCTTGGGAGAGTCGCGCGCCCGTTTGCGGATCGCGCAAGCCCCGCACGACGACGCCCTGTCGATCGACGATCGCACCGAGCGCGTTGACCACCGTGAAGACCGCGATCTTAGTCACTCCGACTTGAAGGAAAGCCCCGCCCTGTCCGCCCTGCTCGCGGTAATTGGTCCCCATGTATTTCCCGACGCTGACGAAGCGGCCCGCCCCGCGCGCGCCGAGGGGAAATCGATTAGGCCGCGCCGCCCTGAGCGCTGCGCGCCCCAACTCTTTGTCGGCATAGACGGTGTTCGTGCGCCCCGGAAAGTCGTACACGATGGCTCCGGCGACGTTGGCGACTTCGGTAAAGGGGTCTTTCTGTGTCGTCTCCAGCAACTCCGCACGGACGCCGCTCGCCGCCTCCAACCCGTACCACGAGCCGCCCGCGAAGCAGATCGCATCGAGCCCCGGCCCGCCGTACCCGAGTTGCAGCCAGTCCGTATTCGTCGTTCCCGGCGCGCCACCGCGCACGTCAACGGCGGCGGCGACTCCCTTCGGAAAGTAGAAGACGGTCGCGCCGGTCGGACCTTCTTCGTACTCAGCCGTGCCGATGTGCAGCGAGGGGAAATCAAACTCCAGCGCCGGCCCTTCAGAGGAAGTCCGCGGGATCAGCTTCAGTTGGGCACTTGACGGTGCTGGCCCCGTCTGGGCCGACAGCCCGCAGGGAAGAGTTAAAAGTAAGACGAGCGAAATAAACTTTCTCATCCGATCCTCCCGGCCTGACGCGCCGTCACTGTCGCCGGCTTGACAGGCCCGCGCCACGAGGCTCTGGTCGCGTCAGGGTTCGCGAATTTCAACCACGGAGTCAGAGAGACGTACCTTGCCCGAAAGGATAACAGCCTCTTCTCGTTTCGCTGTCTCGGCGACCGCTTATTGGTTCCCCGCCCGCAGAGTGTCGAAGATCGGTTGGCCGCCGACGAAGGTGGCAAGGACTTTAACGTCTTTCAATTCGTCAGACGGAATTTCGAGCGGGTTGCGGTCGAGCACGACGAAGTCGGCCAGCTTACCCGCTTCCAGCGTCCCTTTGAGCTTTTCCTCAAAGCCGGCGTAAGCTCCGTTCGAGGTGTACATCTGAAGCGCCTGACGCACGCTGACGCGCTCTTCCGGCGCGAGGATGTGCCCGCTCTTCAACTCGCGGCGGACGACCGCCGCCCAGATGCCCCACCACGGGGAGATCGGCGTCACGTAAACGTCCGATCCGCCCGAGACGATGATGCCACGATCGAAATAGGATTTTGCCGGGTAGCTCCAACGCACGCGCTCCGCTCCGTACTTCTCGAACCAACTGCCGATCCAATAGACGAAGGGCGGGTTGCTGTCAACGAGCACGTTCAACTCTTTCAGTCGCGTTTGAATCGCCGGGGTGGCGACGCCGCAATGAATAATACGGTTTCGCAGGTCGCGCCCCGGATGAAGCCGGGCGACTTTAGCGTAAGAGTCGAGCGCCTGATCAATGGCGCGGTCGCCGATGGCGTGCGTCGCCAGTTGCCAGCCCATCGCGGCGAGTTGTTGTTGCGTCCGTTCCAAGTCTTCCGACTTCCACAGCAGCAGCCCCGTGTTCTGCGGCTCGTTTTGCACCGGCGGAGGGTAGATGGCGATGGTGCGCGCGCCCATCCCGCCGTCGGTGAAAATCTTGACCGGCCCGAATTTCAAATGCGCGTCGCCGAAACCGGTGTGGACGCCCATCAACTTCAGACGCTCGACGTCCTGCGGTCGGTTCACCAGCGGCCCCATGTGGACGCGAATTTTCAGGATGCCTTGGCGGTACGCTTGCTGATAGGCGGCGAAATCATCGGGCGCGATCGCGATGTCGTGGATGGTGGTTAAACCGACTTCCGCCGCGGCTTGAGACAAGTGAGCCAGAGCCTTGATGGCATCTTCTCGCGTCTGGGCCGGAAGCACATTCCCGACCAACCCCATCGCGGTGTCCTTGACTACTCCTGTGAGTTGGCCTTGCGCGTCCTTTTCGACCACTCCGCCCTGCGGATCGGGCGTCTCGGCCGTGACGCCCGCGAGTTTCAACGCGGTGCTGTTGGCGACGGCGAGATGCCCGCTGACGTGCATCAGGTAAACCGGATTGGAGGGAGTGACGGCGTCGAGGTCTCGGCGCGTGATGTAACGCTTCTCCGCGAGCTTGGCGTCGTCCCAAGACGTGCCGACGATCCACTCTCCCGGTTTGAGTTTCTGCGCGCGCGCGGCCACCGCCTTGACCACGTCTTCGAGCTTCGCCACCTTCGGATAACTCAAATCCAATTCGTCGCGCACGACGCTTCTGGCCCAGTCGAGGGCGTGTGTGTGTGTGTCAATCAGACCGGGGATGACTGTCCGGCCCTGCAAATCAACGCGCCTCGTCCGCGGCCCGGCAAGCTTGAGCACGTCCGCGGTGCTACCGACGGCGATGATCTGTTCGCCCCGCGCGGCGATTGCTTCAGTCATCTCGAAAGCGGGAGTGTTGGTGATGATCTTCCCATTGAAGACCACTACATCGGCAGCCACGCTGGGTGTTTGGGCGGCGCACACCGCGGGCTGAAGTGTGAAGAGGACTAACAGACTCAGGGTTCGCCGGATCAGCATAAGTATTTCTTGCGCTCAGTCTGTCAATGACTCGCCGGCCCAATCCTGTTTAGCGGGCGGGCTTTTTTAACTTCAGCCAGTCTCGGTAAGACGGAAATCCCGGAGTGCTCTCGGCGGCGTTCATGCCGTTGATGATGGCCCTGACGAGCACGTCCGAGGCGACTGTGCCGATGCGATCGACGGCTTGATGTGGGAGCATGTTCAGTTTCCTGCGCTTGCTCCAACCGACGGAGACGGCGAACACCGTGTCTCCGTCCAGCATGGTGTGCACCGGCCGGATGGCGCGGGCCAGCCCGTCATGGACCATCTGCGCGATCTTCGTCAGTTGGGGCTTGTTCAGTTCGGCGTCGGTCGCGACGAGCACTAGAGTCGTGTTCATCTCAGCGGCCTGTGAGTCTCGCCCGACCTTCGGCGGCGACAGTTTGTCGAATCCGCCGCCGACCGCGTAAAGCTCTCCAGTCACCGGGTTGATGAGATCGCCGAGCGGGTTCAAGACCACGATCACGCCGACCGTGACGCCTTCCTGCAAAACCACACTCGCCGTTCCAAGGCCGCCCTTCAAAGGTATGCCGCCACTCATTTTCCCGGCCGTGCCGCCCGCCCCGCCCCCGACGTTTCCTTGCTCTACCCGACCGCCCGACGCATTCTTCGCCGCCTCGTAGCCCCACTCACGGGTCGGGCGAATTTTGTTATTGTCCATCCGCAGGTCGAAGATGACCGCCGCCGGGACGATGGGCACGATTCCGTAGGCCGTCTGCACTCCCTGACCGCGTTCGTGGAGGTAATCAACGACGCCGCTGACAGTGGCGAGGCCGAAGAAACTCCCGCCCGAAAGCACGACCGCGTCCACCTGCTCGCCGATGGTGACCGGGTTGAAAATTGAATCGCCGAGCGTGACGGGATTGCCCCCACGCACGTCCATGCCGAGAATGCCGCTGCCGTCAAACAGAACAGCCGTCGTCCCCCGCAGCGTCCCCTGTCTCACGGTGTAATGGCCGACACGAACTCCCGGCACGTCGGTGATGGCGTCGTGCTGCCCCGGTCGCTCCGCCTCCACTTGAGCCGGGGCATTTACCTGCGAGAGCAGCGCCAGCGTCATGACGATGACCGACACCTGCTTGATGAGATTTCGGATCAACACCTACTCCTGCAATGAAACCTGTGTCTGGCACGGATTATTTCCGACGCTGCTGATCGGCAGGATTGCCCCGCTAAATCAGTCCTGACGAGATTGGAACACGAGCAAAAAAACTAACCACGAAACCACACGAAGCCACACGAAGCCACACGAAGCCACACGAAGCCACACTGATCTTTCGTGGGTTTGGCTTCGTGCCGTTTCGTGTGACTTCGTGGATCATGTTCTTCCTTTATTCCAGTGTCGTCAGGTCCGATTCAGCAGATGTCACCTGACCATTTCCGCGTGGGCGCGCTTCGGGCGGCAGAGTTGGTCGCAGGGTGAGCGGCTTGGCGTGCCGCCGCCCTTGCCTCTTAGGACTCGAACACCCAGCGTCCGCCGACCATCGTCCGTTCGACGGGGATGCTGATCAGTGAATTCGGGTTCTCGCGTAAAGGGTCGCGGCCGAGCACCACCAGATCGGCGAGTTTGCCGGCCTCGATCGATCCCTTCTGCTGTTCCTCGAACGAGGCATATGCGCCGTTGAGAGTTCCCACCCGGAGCGCTTCCTCCACCGTGATGCGCTGGTTCGCCCCCCAGACGTTGCCATTAATGTCGGTGCGCGTCACGCTCGATTGGAGCGCCATCATCGGCTCGAAGGGGCCGGGGGGGTAGTCGGAATTCTGTGTGACGCGCACGCCGGCGTCGAGGAAGCTGCGGACGGCGAACATTCTACCGAGTCGCTCCGCGCCGTACTCGCGCATCTTCTCCCCGTGAAAGTAGACGTAAGTCGAGAATGGCGTCGGGATCACGCCCAACGCGCGAATCCGCTGCACGAGCGCATCGGTAACGACCGTGCAATGCTCGATGCGGAAGCGCGGGTCTCGTCGCGGGCGTTCACGCTGTAGTCGCTCATAGACGCGCAGGGTAATATCGATGGCCGAGTCGCCGTTGGCATGAATCCCGATCTGCCAGTCGGCCTCGTGCGCTTTGCGCGCGACGGTGTAGAGTTCTTCCTCGCCCATGACCAGAATGCCGAAATCATCCGGGCGGCCGACGTAAGGCTGTGCGAGCCGAGCCGTGCGCTCCGAGATCGAGCCGTCGCAGGTCAGCTTCAACGCGCCGACTCTCACCCACTCGTTACCAAACCCGGTACGCACGCCCGCGGCGATCATGCGGTCGAGGTTCCAGTGGCCGATCAGGCAGTAGACGCGCATCGAGAGTTCGCCCGCCGCGTAAGCGTCCTGATAGGCGCGCAGGTCGCTGTGAGAGCCGTAAGCGTCGTGCACCGAGGTCACGCCTGCGCGCGTCATCATTTTAGTGATGAGCTTGACGCCCTCGCGGTAGTCCTCGCGGGTGTAAGTGTTGGGGATAACTTTATCGAAAGCCTCGTCGGCGGTTTCGCTGACGCGCCCGGTGAGTCGCCCGGTTGTGGGGTCACGGTCGAACCGCCCGCCCGCCGGGTCGGGCGTATTTTCGGAAACGCCCGCCACCTTCATGGCGAGCGAGTTGACGTAAGCCGTATGCCCGCCGCGATGCGCGACGTGGACGGGATGGTTCGGGGCGGCGGCGTCGAGGTCCGCGCGAGTGAGCGGGCGTCCCTCGCTGGTCTTCGTGTCGTCGTACTTAAAACCCAAAACCCACTGGCCGGCGGGCGTCTCCGCGGCGCGCTGACGGATGGCCGCTTGGATGGCGACGATCGAGCGGAGGTCGCAGTCAACTTGCCGCAGGTGCAAGCGGCCGGAGACCGCCGGGTGAGAGTGCGCGTCGATGAAGCCGGGCACGACCGTCCGGCCCGCGAGATCGATCTGGACGGTGCGCGCCGTCGCGAGGTGTCGGACCTCTTCGTTTGTGCCGACGGCGAGGAAACGCCCGTCGGCAATGGCGACGGCCTGCGCCCGTGGGTGGCGGCTGTCGATGGTGATCACATTTCCATTGTAGAGAACCGTCTGGGGCGTAGTGCGTTCGAGCGGGATTAACGGGAATAGAGCGGGAGCCGCCATCAGGCCCAAAAAGTCTCGACGGGTTTGTTTTCTCATAGTCATCCGGCGGCTAAAATGGTTGAGGACTGAGCGGAATAAATGCCTTCCCCGAAGACCTCAGAGAGAGCCTCTTCCAGAGATTCAAGCGCGGAATCAAGCTGTTCGCGGGTGATGACCAGCGGAGGTTGAATCCGAAGGACATTTCCGTAAACGCCGCCCACGCCGATCAGCACGCCTTTCTTCCGACACGCATCCTTGATCGCTTCCGCTTCGGCGGTCGCCGGAGTCAGGCGGTCGTCGGTAACTAACTCGATGCCGATCATCAGCCCCAGCCCCCGCACTTCGCCGATCACGGGGAACCGCTCTTTCAACGATTCAAGTCTCGACAGCACGTACTCCCCGTGTTCGCGCGCCTTCCCCGGCAAATCCTCCCGCTGCATGAATTCGATATTAGCCAGCGCCGCCGCGCAGCACACGGGGTTGCCGCCGAAGGTGGAGAGATGGTCGCCCGGCTGGAAGGCCGCGCCGATCTCGTCGCGGGTGGTGAACGCGCCGAGCGGGAAGCCGTCGGCGATCCCCTTCGCGGTGATCAGAATGTCCGGCTCGACACCGTAATGCTCGATGGCGAACATCGCCCCCGTCCGCCCGAAACCCGTCTGCACCTCGTCGGCAATGAATAATATGCCGTGGTCGTCCAGAATCTTCTTCACTTCGCGGAAATAGTTTCGAGGGGGCACGATGATTCCGCCTTCGCCGAGCACCGGTTCGGCGATAAAGGCGGCCACGTCGCCCGCCGTGCAGAACCGCAACACTTCGTCGAGAGAGCGGGCGCATCGCTCGCCGTACTCCTCGTCGTTACGCGCGCCCGCGCGATAAGCGTAAGGGGCCGGGGCAAACGCGACGCCGGAAGCGTAAGGCCCCCCGCGCCGCTTGCGCCCGGCGTTACCGGTGACGCTCAAAGCTCCCCATGTGCGGCCGTGGAAGCTGGTTTCGAGCGCCACGATTTCTGTCCGGCGAGTGTAAATCTTAGCCAGTTTAAGCGCGCCTTCGACCGCCTCCGCCCCGCTGTTGGCGAAAAAGCTTTTTTTGAGACGGCCGGGAGTGATTCGAGCGAAGCGTTCCGCAAGGTTGGCGACCGGCTCGACGTGATAGACGTAAGAGCAGCAGTGGACCAGTTTATCCATCTGCGCTTTGGCGGCGGCGATCACTTCGGGGTTGCAGTGCCCGGCGTTGACAACCGAAATGCCGGCGAAACAATCGAGGTAGTCCTTGCCGGTGTCATCGATGACGACCGCGCCTTGCCCCTTGACGATGACGATTGGCTGTACTTTAGCGCAGTTGGCGAGAACGTACTGCCGGTACTTTTCTATCGTGTCGCTCATGATCGAATCCCTCCTCGGCCTTCACCTTAAAAAATAAGCTTGAGCGCGAACTGCAACTGTCTCGGATCGAACGCCGCCGTTGATTGACCGAAAGTCAGGGGGTTCTGACCGAGGTTGGCGGGGACGAGTGTTGACAGGCCGGCGTTGGGCAGGAAGAGGTTCACGCGATTGAAGACGTTGAAAGCCTCGGCGCGGAATTGGAGTTTGACGGCTTCGGTGAGCGGAATGTTCTTGAACAAAGAGACGTCCACCGAGGCGAAATCGGGACCGCGGAAAGTGTTGCGTCCGAGGTTACCGTTGGTCCCAAACGTCGGCTGCGGAAAATCGCTCGGTCTGAAGATGCCGTTCAGGAAATCAGAGCGGCTCAGGTCCGACAAGCTGTTGCCGAACGACGGAGTGTTCGGGCGGTCGTACCCGTTGCCGTCGCCGTTGAAGTCGCAATTGATCGTCGAGGCGCAGGTCACCGAGAAAGGTCTCCCGGTTTGATACGTCCCGATCAGGTTCGCCTGCCAGCCGCCGAAGATCGCGCGGAGCGCCTTCGGCCCTTTTGGCGAGGGGATGTCCCACAGGCCGTGCAGGGCGATTCTTTGTCGCACGTCGAAATCAGATGGCGCGCGGTCCAAGCCGGTGTTGGCCGCGTCCTGCGTCCCGGTGTAGCCCCCGACGCTAACGTTGATAAAATCGCCGAGTCCGGGGTCGCTGACAACGTCGATCGACTTGCCGAGCGTGTAATTGAACGTGAACATGAAACTCGAACTGTACCTTTTCTGAAGCTGAACATTGGCGCCGTGGTAGATCGAGCTGTTCCCGTTCTGGACGTAGAAAGTCCCGGTCCACTCCTGATTGAAGCGATCCGGTCCTTCGGCGCGGCTGGCGCGGTCGCCCGTAAAGCGATTGATGTCGTTCCTGATGTAGAGTTTCTTGCCTGAGGTTCCGACATAGTTCGCGGAGAGGTAGAGAGAGCCACGGAGTTGCCGCTGGACGCCGAGGAACCACTGTTGCGAATAAGCGGTGCGGAGATCGGCCTGCACTCCCGGGATAGAAATCCTTGTGCCGGGGATTCCGCCGCGAGGCGTGAGTCCGGTCTGGAAGTCGGGGCTGGGGGCCGCCGGCACGTCGTACACGACCGTCCCGCCGAAGAAGAGCGGGAAGACGACCGGAGTGGCCGAGTCGGGCGAGCCGAAGCGAGAGGCGTTGGTGTAAAGGTTCGAGTAGGCTTCGAGGTAAGCGACGGCGTAGCTGCCGCGGATGGCCGTCTTCCCGTCGCCCGCGAGATCGTAGGCGAAGCCGACGCGCGGCGCGAAGTTGTTCTTGTCGGATTCCGCGATTCTCTCGACCCGCCCGGCGAAGGCGTTGGCGACCTGCTCGCCGAAGGTGCCGCCGGTCCCCAAAATGATGTTGCTCAGGATGCCGTCCGCCTCGGTCGGCACGCCGAAATAGTCATAGCGCAGGCCGAGGTTGAGGGTGAGCTTGCGGCTCACTTTCCAGTCGTCCTGCACGAACGCGCCTAGTTGGGTCCAGCGGAATTGGCGCGGCGTCCCGGTGAAATTCCCCGTGCGGGGATCGACCAGCGCTTCCTGATAATAGGCAGCGTCGTTGGCGAACCCGAACAGGCTGTCGAACTCGTAGAAGCCGAGCGTGTCGAGTTTGTAGTCGCTGTCCTCGAAAATTCTTTTGACCTCGGCCCCGAACTTGATGTTGTGGTTGCCGCGAGAGACCGAGAAAGTGTCGTTCACGATGAACGTGTCGAAGACGAATTCGCGCGGAACGAAAATGGCGCCTCCGAACCGGGTCACGCCGTCGTCGAAGAACAGCGTCGGGAAATCATTTGAGTCTGAGTTGGGAGCCTCGAAACCGATCCCGAAGTCGCTGCGCGAATAGGAGAAGCGTAAATCGTTCACCACCTTGGACGAGAAGAGGTGCGTGTACCCGGCGAGGAACGATGGAAAGTCGCCTTTGAAGGGAGCCTTGAACCCGCGGCGCACGGCCCCGCCGAGTTGTTCGCGTCCCGAGTCGGTGCGCCGTTTGTCCCCGAGCCCGCGGGCAAACAGTTTGTCGTCATCGCTGAACTGGTGATCCACGCGGACGGAGTATTGGTCCCCGCGGATGTCCCTGCGATCGAGGAAACTGACCTGACAGGTATCGACGATGCCGTCGCGCGGACCTTCGATGAATTCGTAAAACGGGATCAGCCTGACCTGCTCGATCGGGAGGTTGGGTCGGAAAATACTCGCCACATCGCGCGCGGTGCCGGCCACGCAAGGCGGCGAAGGATAGGTATTGAAAAGCCGATTGGCGAGGCTGTTGGGTCGGATGGCGGCCACTTGGGCTCGGAACTCAGGCGTCTCCCCGATGCCGCGCGACGTGCGCCCCTCTTTGGTCCGCAGCCCTTCATAATTCCCGAAGAAAAAAGTTCGATCCTTCCGGATGGGGCCGCCGAAAGAGCCACCGAACTGATTCTGGATGAGGACGGTCGGATCAGTCGGATTGTCGAAGAAGTTTTTGGCGTCGAGCGCGTCGTTGCGGATGAAGTCGTAGAGGCTGCCGTGAAACTGATTCGTCCCGGAACGGGAGATGGCGACCACGACGGCGCCGTTGTTGCGCCCGTATTCCGCCGAGAAGTTCACCGTCTGCACCTGAAACTCCTGAATCAACTCGACCGAGGGCGAAATGGCGGGGGTGCCGCCGAGCCATTCATTGTTATTCGACACGCCATCGAGCACGTAATTATTCCCGCGCGGAGTCGCCCCGTTAGCAGAGAAGCCGAAGTTAAAGCGGTTGAACTGCGTGTTCGAGATGACGGGCGCGAGCGTCGCGGTGACGCCGGGTTGCAGAAGAGCGAGTTGGTTAATGTCCCGGCCGTTCAGCGGCAGTTCCTGCACCTGCCGGGTGTTCAGCGTGTCGGCGACCCTGCCTTCTTCCGTATTCACCAAACTCGCGTCGCTCGTGACCACGATCGTCTCCGCGATGGCCCCCGGCTCGAGTTGCGCGTCCGCCCTGACCACGGTGTTCACCACCACCTGAATGTTTTTGACGATACTGGTTTTGAAGCCGGTTTGCTCGACCTTGATTTCGTAAACGCCGGGCCTGAGAGACGCCACTCGGTAAAGCCCGTCAGAGTCCGTAATGGTTTGGCGCGCCTCGCCAGTCTGTGAGTTCGTCACGACCACGTTCGCCCCGGCCAGAACGTCGCCCGACGAATCAGTTACTGTTCCGCTAATGCTGCCTTCGGTGTACTGAGCCAGCACGGCGGTGTGGGAGATGAGCAGTAGCAGAAGGGAATAAAGGAGCTTTCTCAGGGCAAGTTGATTTTTCATTTCGCGTCTCCTTCGTGGCGACTCTGACTGTGTGGCGTCGGACAGATTGTGTGGGCGGTTAGGCTATCGACCGCAGCGAAGAACCTCTGGGTTTTGCCAACTCTGCAATTTTTCTGCAATCTTGTCAATAGGAAATTTGCGCGGGTGGAAATCCGAAAAAGTGGAGGGAGAGTTGCGGACCTTATCCGGGG
>JBOGOY010000039.1:0-11897 GCA_050748185.1 Pyrinomonadaceae bacterium | reverse complement strand
GTGGTCGGGCGGACGGAGGACGTCGTGGTCGGGCCGGACGGTCGCCGCATGGTCCGCTTCCACGGCATCTTCGTCAACCAGCCGCGCGTGCGCGAGGGTCAGATCGTGCAGGAAGCGCTCGACCGCATTCGCGTCCGGGTGGCGCCGGTGGGCGGGTTCGGCGCGGCGGACGTAGAGGACATCGAGCGGCGCGTCAAACAGCGCCTCGGCCCGCAGGTCCACGTCATCGTCGAGACGGTCGAGATGATCCCGCGCACGCGCGCCGGCAAGTTCAAAGCGGTCGTCTCGCTGCTCGACCAGCAACCGCCCGCGCGCCAAGCGGGGCATGAGGCCGAAAAAGTTTAGGAAAGGGACCAAGCACGATGCAGATTCAACTCGTCTCTCACGCCTCGGTGTTGATCAAGACGGCGGATGCGCAGATTTGGACGGACCCATGGCTCGTCAGCAAAGTCTTCAACGACTCTTGGACGATGCACCCGCCGCCGGCGTTCGACGAGGCTGTCTGCCGAGACACAGACTATCTGTGGATCTCTCACGAGCACCCGGATCACTTCAACGTCCCGACGCTCAAAGCGCTGCCCGCCGAGTTCAAAGAGCGCGTGACGGTGTTGTTCCAGAAGAAGAACACGGCGAAGATCTTCGACGCGCTTCGGCAGTTCGGCTTCCGCCACTTCCGGGAGTTGCCGAACCGCCAAACGGTCGCCCTGACCGAGGGGACCAGCGTCTATTGCTATCAGGTGGGCGTGATGGACTCGATCCTCGCCGTCACCGGCGGGGGCCGAACCGTCCTCAACGTCAACGACGCGAAGATCAACAAAAAGGACTGCCGCTTGATCCTGAGCGACATCAAGCGCGTGGACGTGCACCTGAACCAGTTCTCGCTGGCCGGCTACAACGGCTACGTCAACTACCGGGAGCGGCTGCCGGGCTACGCGCGCGAGGACATCGTTAATCTGGTCGCCAATCACAACGATCTGGGCGCGAAGGTGACGATCCCGTTCGCGAGCTTTGTCTATTTCTCGTGCACGGACAACAAGTACGTCAACGAGTTCGCCAACAAGCCCGCTGACGTGTGTCAGAGCTTCGGCGACGAGTGCGTTATCCTCTATCCGGGCGACACCTACGACACGGAACAACCTTACGACTCGCGGCCTGCGCTGCATCGCTTCGCGGAGGCTTACCGCGCTCTGGACCAACTCGAATACGACGAACCGAAGCGTATCGAGATGGCCGAGATCAAGGCGGCGTTCGACAAGCTGGCCGCGCAACTGCACCAGCGTTTCCCACGAATGTTGCTCGCGCTGCTGCGCCCCGTGACGGTGCGGATACCTGATCTGGATGCGGCGGCGGTGCGCTTCTCGGTCGCTTCCGGAGCATTCGAGGAAGTGCCCGACGTAACCGCTGAGACCGACTTGATCGTTAACTCACAGCCGCTTCATTTCGCTTTCAAATTCCCTTACGGATTCCAGACTCTGGGCGTGTCGGCGAGATTTTTCATCACACGGAATTTCAGCAACTGGCGTCGGCACCGCATCCTTTTCTCGCTGAACAACGCGGAGTTGTACTTGCGCCCCGGCTACTTTCTGCGCCCGGATAACTTGAAGTACGTCGTGCGGCGTCTGGCCGGCGGCCCGAATCAACTGGTCGCGCGGCTCCAACGCATGAAGTGAATGCGTCCGGCGACGCACCGCCTTAACGCCTACTTCCACCACGAAACTTAAACGCCCCTCTCGGAGACCAGCGCTTGCTCCTTCAGCCTACACGTGTGTCCGCCGCAACTGCGGGCGACGCTTCGCCGTCTGTCGCGTCCGCCGCCGCGCGGGCCGCGCTCGGCCGCACCGCTCTACCTGATCTGTCTCGCTTGAAAGCGATCATCTTCGACGTTGACGGAACGCTCTACCGGCAGGGCCGGCTGCGGCGTCTGATGCTGCTGCGCCTGCTTAAAGCGCACCTCACGCGACCGCGCCGGGGCTATGCGACGCTGAAGGCGTTGCGCGCCTATCGGAACGCACAAGAGGCGATGCGGCAAGGGGACCAATGCGGCGGCGGCGGTGACTTAGCGGCGCAGCAACTCCGCTTGGCCTGTGCGCGCGCGGGCGTCGAGGCCGATGCGATGGCCGCTTGTGTCGCCCGCTGGATGGAACAAGAGCCGCTCGATTTGCTCGGCGGTGCGTTGCGCGCAGGCGTGTTCGAGTTACTGCGAGCCGCGAAAGAGCGCGGCTTGCGGCTCGGTGTCTGCTCTGACTATCCGGCGTCGCGGAAGCTGGCGGCCATGCGGCTCGCAAATTTTTTCGAGGTCGTGGTCAGCGCGCAAGACTCCGAGGTGCGGCGGTTCAAGCCTGATCCGCGCGGACTCGAAGTCGCGCTGCAACGGCTCGGCGTTGCGCCGCACGAAGCTTTGTACGTGGGCGACCGCATGGAGACGGACGCCGTCGCCGCCCGCCGCGCAGGCATCAGTTGCGTCATCGTCGGCGACGGCCACCGGCGGCGGGCAAACACGGACGGGGCAGCGCAAGTGTCAACGCTGCTGGAACTCAGGGACGCACTGTGCCAGCAGCACGACGAACTGAGAAGACCGGCATAGCTCAAACCCCTAACAGCAGTTGTAAGGAATCTCTTTTATGAAAATGATCAATGTTCAGCCACAGAGCAGCGTGGCGCAGGTGGTGCGCCGCCCCTCTCTGCGCGGCCACCTCCAGATCGCCCGCGCCGACCACTGGGTAAAGAACGTCTTCGTGCTGCCGGGCATCGTCGTCGCGCTCGCCATCGATCCGGCGCGCCTCGGCAGCCCGGCGCTGCCGTTCGACATCGTCATCGGTATCTTCGCCGTCTGCCTAATCGCGTCGAGCAACTACGTCATCAACGAAGTGCTCGACGCGCCCTTCGATCTCCAGCACCCGACCAAGCGGCTGCGCCCCGTGCCTTCGGGCCGGGTGGATGTGCCGCTCGCCTACGCGCAGTGGATCGCCCTGATGCTGGCCGGATTGGCGCTGAGCCTGACGGTCTCGGTGCCGTTCGCGCTGACGATGGCGGCGCTGTGGGTGATGGGGTGCGTCTACAACATCCCGCCGGTGCGGACCAAAGACCTGCCTTACTTGGATGTGCTGTCGGAGTCGGTCAATAACCCGCTGCGGATGCTCGCCGGCTGGTACATCGTGGGGACCAGTGCCATGCCGCCCGTTTCGCTGCTCATCAGCTACTGGATGATCGGCTGCTACTTCATGGCGATCAAGCGCTTCGCCGAGTACAAGGAGATCGGCGACCCGGCGCGCAGCGCGGCCTACCGCAAGTCGTTCGCGTTCTACAACGAGCGGCGGCTGTTGGTCTCGATCATGTTCTACGGCTCGCACGCGATGCTCTTCTTCGGCACGTTCATCATGCGCTACCGGCTGGAACTGATTTTGACGTTCCCGCTAGTGGCGCTGGTGATGGCGGTGTACCTCTCGATGGCCTTCAAGCAGGACAGCGCGGCGCAACGGCCCGAAGGCCTGTACCGCGAGCCGGTGCTGATGGGCGTGGTCGCCACCTGCGCCGTGCTAATGGCCGCCCTGATGTTCATCGACGCGCCGCTGCTGCACAACATCTTCACGCCGAGCACCGCCTCGATCGGGAACCACATGTTCAACAAGTAGGCCGCGCCGTCATTTCCCTCAAACGCCTGCCGGAGAATTAAGCGATGGAAACACGGACGCAATTCCAAGCCCCCGCCGTCGAGATGCCTGTTCGACACCAGATGGAAGTACCTGTTCGACACCAGACGGAAGTGATCGCTGCGGCGCATTCCCCGCAGGGTTCCACCGAACGGCGCGTCAGAACTCTCTTCTGGATTGCCGCCATCGTCTTGGGGCTCGTCCACGCATGGGCCGGGCGGTATTCGATGAATCAAGACGGCGTCTCTTACCTCGACATCGGCGATGCCTACTTCCGCGGCGACTGGGCAGCGGCGATCAACGCCTACTGGAGTCCACTCTATGCGCTGTTGCTCGGCTTGGTGATGTCCGTCGTGCGGCCTTCGCCCGCGTGGGAGTTTCCGGTCGCGCACCTGCTCAACTTCGTCCTCTACCTCGCGGCGCTCGCTGCTTTCGACTTTCTCCTCAAAGAACTGCTCGCACACCAACGGCAACGCTCGGAGGAGTTGAACGACAAGCGCGCGACGCTGCCCGTGTGGGCGTGGATGATGCTCGGTTACTCGCTGTTCATCTGGTCAACGCTGAGCTTCATCCCGCTCCGGTTGGTGACGCCGGATATGTGCGTCGCCGCCTTCACCTATCTGGCGGTTGGATTGTTGCTGCGTATTCGACGAGGCAACACTGGCTGGCGGACGTTCGCGGCGCTTGGCGTCGTGCTCGGCCTCGGCTACTTGGCGAAGGCCGCGATGTTCCCGTTGGCCTTTGTCATGCTGGGGGTCGCGCTGTTCGCGGCGGGCGGACTTAGAAAGGCTTGGCCGCGCGTGGCCGTCGCGCTCGGCGTCTTTCTGTTAATCGCCAGCCCGCTCATCATCGCGCTGTCTCTGTCCAAGCAACGTCTGACGTTCGGCGAGACCGGCCGGATCACCTATGCGTGGTTCGCGAACGGCGTGCCGGTGCGCTACTGGCAGGGCGAAGGCCGGCGTAATGGCACTCCTCAGCACGCGCCGCGGAAAGTGCTCGACAAGCCTGCGCTCTACGAGTTCGCGACGCCGGTCGGCGGCACTTACCCCGTGTGGTACGACCCGTCTTACTGGTACGAGGGGGTTCGCCCGCGCTTCGACTTGGGCCGACAGTTCAAGGCCGTGAAACTCGGCGCGGCGAGATACCACAAGTTGTTCTTCTCCTATTTGCAGTCGGGCCTGCTGTTCGGCTGGCTCGTGCTGCTCTGCGCGTGTGCGCCGCGTCGCTGGTGGCACGCGGCGCGCGAGATCGCGGCGCAGTGGGTGTTGCTCGTCCCGGCCTTAGCCACGCTCGCGCTGTACGCGCTGGTACTGGTGGAACCTCGGTACGTCAGCGCCGCGGTGGTGCTGTTGTGGCTCGGCCTCTATTCCGGTGTGCGTCTGCCGGCGGGCGAAGGCGCGCGCCATGTGGCGGGGAGCGTGGCGGTCGTCGCGGCAGCGGCGCTGCTCGTCGTCGTCGGCCTCAACACTTTCAAGATGCAGGACGAGGACGCGGCGGGCCGCGATCAGTCGGAGGTCGTCGAGGAGTTACGGCGCGTGGGCGTGCAGCCCGGCGACAAAGTGGCGGTGTTGTATCCGGGCGACTCGGTCGGCAGCCGCTCGCGCATGACGGCGTGGGCGCGTCTGGCGCGCGCGCGGATCGTCGCCGAGATTCCACCGCGCGACTCGGCGGACTTCTGGGCCGCCGATGAGCCGACGCGGGCGCGCGTGATCGAGTCGCTCGCCGGCACGGGCGCGAAAGTGATCATCACGGAAGATTTGCCGCCG
The DNA here is from genome assembly GCA_050748185.1 of Pyrinomonadaceae bacterium. Taxonomy (GTDB): domain Bacteria; phylum Acidobacteriota; class Blastocatellia; order Pyrinomonadales; family Pyrinomonadaceae; genus JACCRA01. The sequence continues at coordinate 6,481 of JBOGOY010000039.1, read as the reverse complement.
GGCGTTGCGCCCGAAGGCTGGCAGAGACTCGGCGGGCTCAAACACCACGTCCGCGCTCTGTCGAACTAGCACGGACAATTCGTTACGCCGCGTGGGCCGACGCCTGAGCGAGTCGGCGAAGCTGACATCGCCCCGGCTTCGTCTACCACCGGCGTGGGCCTCTGAGTCGTTGCCGGACAGGCGACGGACTTAAACTTCACCCGCACCAACCGGAATCTTGAAACTGAAGATCGCTTTCATCGGGCAGCGCAATCCAGCGCGGAACGGAGAAGTATCTATGATGCAAAAAACGGCAATCATCGTCGGGGCCGGCCCGGCGGGGCTCACGGCGGCTTACGAACTGCTCGATAAAACCGAGATCAAACCGATCATCTTTGAAGCGAGCGGGGACATCGGCGGCCTGTCGAGAACTGTGAACTATAAGGGCAACCGGATAGACATCGGCGGACACCGCTTCTTTTCTAAATCAGACAGGGTGATGCAGTTCTGGCAAAACATTCTCCCGCTGGAGGGCGCGCGCGGAGGGAACAATTCGGCGATAGACATCACCTACCAGAACAAAAAGAGATCGCTCGACGTGCCGGGCGACGGTCCTGACCCCGCGGAGACGGACAAAGTCATGCTCATTTGCAACCGGCTCTCGCGCATCTTTTTTCTGCGTAAGTTTTTTAACTACCCCATCTCGCTGAATTTTCAGACGGCCCATAACCTCGGGCTGCGGCGGCTCACGAAGATCGTCGCTAGCTACGGCAAGACCCGGCTCTTCCCCATCAAGGAGGAAAAGTCACTCGAAGACTTTTTCATCAACCGCTTCGGCGGAGAGTTGTACCGCACCTTCTTTAAGGATTACACGGAGAAGGTTTGGGGTGTGCCGTGCCACGAGATCGATGCTGAGTGGGGCGCGCAGCGGATCAAAGGCTTGTCCATCACCAAAGCCATTCTCCACGCGGCCAAAAGCCTCACCGCGAAAAACTCTTCAATCGCGCAGAAGGACACGGAGACCAGCCTGATCGAAAAGTTCATGTATCCTAAGTACGGTCCCGGTCAGATGTGGGAGGAGGTCGCCCGGATAGTGCGGGAACGGGGCGGGGAAATACATCAGCATCATCGCGCCGTCGGGCTCAAACACGACGGGGGTAAAGTCACCGGGCTTGATGTAATGGACGAGGCCACGGGGACGGTCAAGGCGCAGGTAGGGGATTACTTCTTTTCGACGATGCCGGTGACGGAGTTAATTCGGTGTTTCGGCGAGACGCCGTCGGCGGAGGTTTCCCGCGTGGCGCAAGGGCTGGTGTATCGCGATTTCATGACGGTCGGTCTGCTTCTGAGCAAGTTGAAAATCAAACACGGTAGCAAGGGTAATGGCAATGGTAACGGCAAAGGCCATCTGGTTCCCGACAACTGGATTTATATTCAGGAGCGGGACGTGAAAGTGGGGCGGCTGCAAGTGTTCAATAACTGGAGTCCCTACATGGTGAAGAACCCGAATACGGTGTGGCTGGGGATGGAGTACTTCTGTAATGAAGGCGACGAGTTGTGGAGCAAGCCCGACGCGGAGTTCAGTCGCTTCGCCGCCGGGGAGTTGGCGAAAATCGGGATCATCGAAGAGCAAGACGTGCTGGACAGCGTCGTCATCAGAGTGCCCAAAACCTACCCGGCTTACTTCGGGGCTTACAACCAGTTCGATGTGATCAGAGAGTTCGTGGACGGGTTTGAGAACTTGTTCCTCATCGGGCGCAACGGGATGCACAAGTATAACAACCAAGACCACTCGATGCTGACGGCGATGACGGCGGTGGAGAACATCATTAACGGGAGCGCTTCGAAGGAGAACATCTGGTCCGTCAACACTGAGCAGGAGTACCACGAATCCAAGCAGTCCGAAAAGATAGAGCCAGAGATAGAGATCGAGGCAGAGCCGCGCCGCCCGTTAAGCCAAGAAGCGGAAGCCCGGTAGCTGAAGCAGAACCGGATCAATTCATATTCGGAGAGAGGGAACCATGCCGCTACTTAGTCAGTTCGCCCAGAAAAAGAAGCTGAATTACTTCATCAAGAGTATTCCCAAAGACTGGAGGATTCTCGAAGTCGGGTGCGCGGGCGGCTGGCTGGGCGATTACCTGAGAAAGAACGGCTGGCACAACTATGTCGGGCTGGACCTCCTTCCCCCGGCGGACATCGTCGGAGATGTCCGCGAATGGAGAAGCATTGGCCTCGAAGAACAGTCATTCGATTGTATCGTGGCCTTTGAAGTCGTCGAACACGTCCACTGTTTCCGTGAGTTCGCTGAGCTTTTGAAACCGGGCGGACTATTACTGTTGACCTCGCCCGTCCCGCACATGGATTGGCTCTGCAAGGCGTTGGAAAAGGTCGGTTTGAATCAGAAGCGAACCAGCCCGCATGATCACCTGATCTACTTCAAAAACATCCCTCTTTTCGAGCCGCTGGAGACGAAAACCGTCGGCCTCATGGCGCAGTGGGGGAAGTTCAGAAGGCCCCTTGGTGCGGAGAGGCAGAGTTAGGAGAGAGTCACGGAGCAACTGCTGCGGTCTGGTCGCGGCATGTGCCGCGGCAACTCGGAGCGATGCTCACAGGTTAGGAGCGGACAACGAAGTGGAAGTGTCAACCCAAACATCATTACCTTACCCGGAAACCGCGATTTCACGTAGAGCAAAAGTCGCTTCCCCGCTGACGCCGACGGGGATTCGCGCCCGCGAAAAGTCGGCGCGGGCCGTCGGTTGGGCGGTGGCCGTCCCTGTGGGCGCGCTTCACCTCTGGGCGGGACGGCACGAGATGAACCTCGACGGCATCTCGTACCTCGACATGGGCGACGCATACCTGCGCGGCGACTGGGCGATGGCGGTCAACGCTTACTGGAGTCCGCTCTACTCGTGGCTGCTCGGCTTGGTGATGGCGGTCTTCCGTCCTTCGCCCGCGTGGGAGTTTCCCGTGGCGCGCCTGCTCAACTTCGCTCTGTATCTCGTCACGCTGGTCTGTTTCGACTTCTTTCTGCGGCGCTTCATCTCTCTTCAGCGACGGCGCGAGGACGCGGGCGGCGGGCGCGAGACGCTGCCCGCGTGGGCATGGGTGGCGTTGGGTTATGCGCTGTTCATCTGGACTTCGCTGTCCTTCGTGTCGCTCGTGACGCCGGATATGTGCGTCGCGGCGTGTGTGTACTTGGCGGCGGGGCTGTTGCTTCGTGTGCGACAGAGCACCGCCGGCTGGCTCACGTTTGGGGCGCTCGGCGTCGTGCTCGGCCTCGGCTACTTGGCGAAGGCCGCGATGTTCCCGCTGGCCTTCGTGTTCCTGCTCCTCAGTTTGTTCGCGGCGGGCGGCCTGCGGCGGGCCATGCCGCGCGCGGCGCTCGCTCTGGTCTGCTTCCTGCTAATCGCCGGCCCGTTCGTCTTCACGCTGTCGCACGCTAAGGGCCGTCTGACGTTCAGCGACAGCGGGCGTCTGAACTACCTCTGGCTGATCAACGACGTTCCCGTGCGCCACTGGCAGGGCGAGAGCGCGGCGGAACTCAGCCCGCCGTCGCACCCGACACGGCGACTGCTCGATCGGCCTGCGCTCTACGAGTTCGGCATGCCGGTCGGCGGCACTTACCCGGTGTGGTACGACCCGTCTTACTGGTACGAAGGGGCCGCCCCGAGCTTCAATCTGCGCGGCCAGATGAGAGCGCTAGGCGCGAGTCTGACGATGTACCACAAGCTGTTTCTCTCCTACCTTCAATGGAGCCTGCTGTTCTGCTGGTTGGTGCTTTTCTTGTCCGCCGGGTTCGGGGCGCGCGAAGGCTTGCGGGAGATCGCCGGACAGTGGCCTCTGCTCGCACTCGCACTCGCCGCGCTCAGCATGTACGCTCTGATCGTTGTCGAACCGAGGTACGTCGCGCCCTTCATCGTGCTTTTCTGGCTGGGACTCTTCTCGGCGGTTCGCTTGCCGCCCGGTCGCACGTCGCTCAGAGTGTTGGCCGGCACGGCCGTTGTCATGACGGCGATGCTGGTGGCCGTGATCGCCCTCGCCACCGCCAAACAAGTATGGAAAGGAGTCAGGGGCGGCGCGGAAAGTCAGGAGGCGGCTGCCGCCGAGGGACTGAAGCAGTTGGGCCTGCGGCCCGGCGACAAGGTGGCGGCGGTGTACCCGGTCGGGGCCAAAGGGATTCTCACGCGGATGACTTCGACGGCGCGGCTGGCGCGCGTCTCGGTCGTCGCCGAGATCCCGCCGCAGGAGTCGGCGAATTTTTGGGCGGCGGACGCCGAGACGCTATCGCACGTGAGAGAGATTTTTTCCCGAACCGGCGCGAAGATCATCCTGACGGAAGACCTGCCGAAAAACGTGCCGGTCGAGGGCTGGCGCAAGGTAGGTCAGACGAAATATCACGCCTTCTTTCTGGCGCCATGAAAAACTTCTTAGCCGCCGGCCGACTTTGGCGGCGGCGCGCATTCAATTCAGAGGAGACGATAAACTTTGTTCGACACGATGACGACTAACGAAACTCAGCAGACTGAAACCCGCACACTGGTCCCCCCCTGCGGCGGCGCACTGGTTGACTTGATGGTGGCCCCCGAAGAGTCGGGCGACCTCAGGGCTTACGCTAACCGCCTGCCTTCGGTGCAACTGTCCGAGCGCGCCGTCTGCGATCTGGAGTTGCTGGCGACCGGGGCCTTCTCGCCGCTCGACCGCTTCGTCGGCCAAGACGATTACCAGTCGATCCTGCACACGATGCGGCTGGCGCGCGGCGGTCACATCTTTCCCGTGCCCATCACGCTGCCGGTCGGAGCGGACGCGCCGGTGCGACTCGACGCCGACGTGGCGCTTCGCAACGCGAAGAACGAACTACTGGCCGTGTTGACGGTCGAGGAAATTTACGAGTGGGATTTGGCCGAGGCCGCGCGGCAGGTCTGCGGCACGGAAGATTTGCGCCACCCGCTGGTCGCGGAGATGCACCGCTGGGGCCGGCTCAACATCTCGGGACGGCTGCGCGTGCTCCAGCTTCCGCGCCACTACGACTTTCAGGATTTGCGCCTGACGCCGGCGCAGGTGCGCGCGCGGCTCGAAGAGTACGGCCGCAAGAACGTGGTCGCCTTCCAGACGCGCAACCCGCTGCACCGCGCCCACGAGGAGTTGACCAAGCGCGCGGTGCGCGAGGAAGACGGGGTATTATTGCTGCACCCGGTCGTCGGCCTGACCAAGCCGGGCGACGTGGACCACTTCACGCGCGTCCGCACCTACAAGGCGCTGGCCGGCAGGTACTATGAGCGGGATCGCATCCTGCTCTCGCTGCTGCCGCTGGCGATGCGTCTGGCCGGGCCGCGCGAGGCGCTCTGGCACGCTTGTATCAGGCGCAACTACGGAGCCAACTTCCTGATCGTCGGGCGCGATCACGCGAGCCCCGGCGTGGATTCGACCGGCAAACCTTTTTACGGGCCGTATGACGCGCAGGAACTCGTCAGCCGGTATAGCGAGGAACTGGGCGTCGGCGTCAAGCCGTTTCAGGAACTGGTCTATCTGCCGGAGGAGGGGCGTTACGAAGAGGTCTCGCGCGCGCCGGCGCGCGCGCGCACCGCTTCGATCTCCGGGACGCAGGTGAGGGAAGAGTATTTGAACAACGGGCGACGTTTGCCGGACTGGTTCTCGCGCCCCGAGGTGGCCGAGATACTGGCCGAGGCCTACCCGCCGCGCCACCGACAGGGCGTGTGCGTCTGGTTCACCGGCATGAGCGGCGCGGGTAAATCCACGACCGCCGAGGTGCTGACGACGCTGCTGCTCGAACACGGGCGGCAAGTGACGGTCCTCGACGGCGACGTGGTGCGGACCAACCTCTCGCAGGGCTTGGGCTTCAGCAAGGAAGACCGCGACACCAACATCCGGCGCATCGGCTTTGTCGCCTCGGAGATCGTGCGCCACGGCGGGCTGGTCGTCTCGGCCGCCGTCAGCCCGTACCGCGCGACGCGCAACGACGTGCGGAACACGGTAGGGGCGGACCAGTTTGTCGAAGTCTTCGTGGACACACCTTTGGAGGTCTGCGAACAGCGCGACGTGAAGGGCATGTACGCTAAGGCGCGCCGCGGCGAGATCAAGGGTTTCACCGGCATTGACGATCCTTACGAGTCACCGCTCCACGCCGAAATCACTTTGAATACCGTCGCGCACTCGCCGGAAGAGAATGCACACACCATTCTTAACTTCTTGCAGCAGCGCGGATTCGTGCGCGCCGGTGACGTCAGTTCGATCATGAACGGCGATGACTGAATCAAACTGATAACAATGGAGTGCGAGAAAAGCGACCCGCGAAATGATATGAAACCGCGCGCCGCCGAATCATCCGAAGGCTTAGTATCGTTCCGTCTGGTTTCGCGGGCACTTTTCTCCGCTTCTGGTTCAATCCCGGCCTGACTTGATTCGAGAGGACACCGGACTTATGCAAGAAAGAGAATCAGCCACGAATGAATACGAAGGTTCGCGAATGAATGATGTCAGAGTT
>JBOGOY010000038.1:0-11984 GCA_050748185.1 Pyrinomonadaceae bacterium | reverse complement strand
ACTCTATCCCCCTACGCCTTTAATCCAGCCCCGACTCCCATTCGTAAGATTCCACAATTACCCACTTGGCCTTGGTGAGTACAGACTCCATCCGGGACAGCTCCGCGATGAATTAAGGCTCCCCGCTCCTGCGGTCACCGGAGAAATTCTCCCTGCACTGCTTGCCCCATGCCCGTGCTTCCCACTCAGTCAACAGCAGCGCAAAGTTGAGATAGAACGGACTGCCGGGGTTGACCTCGCGCTGGAGGTATTTATTTTGTCTCGTCATAAATTAAAACGGTATTGGGTTAGCATCTTCAGGAGCGTTGAAATATTCATTCATACATTTGTCGAGCGGTTTGCCATTTTTATGAATGCAATCGCAGAACTTTTCACCGGCTTGGGTTCGGTTGGTGTTTCTAAATTGCTTTACGCATTGCGCTAAAGTATTGCGGGGCTTAATAACGTAAAGGCTCGGAATGCCCAACACGCAAATGACAACGGCGGCCAACACTCCGGCAAAGAAAAGCGTCGGAAATTTATCGTTAAGAAGCTGTTTGAAAAAAATGTGGAAACGCGCATAAAGCAAGCGTATTCCGTGCCAAGAAAAGACGGCACGCTTACCCGCACTTTCTTGAGTTTGAACATAGCTATCAAGGCTTTTCTGCTTTGTTACGTCATTGGCATTAGCCGGACGATTAAACGGAAGAATGTATTTCCATTTCTCATAATTCCAGCCGAGAATATACAAATTAGCCAGCACCATCAAAGGCGCGGTAAAAAGCGAGCCGTCAAAGCGCACCGCATACGTGAGAATACAAATGTTCAGGATGATGGGAAAATAGAGAAATGCGCCGAGCGTTACCGTGCGCGGAATCAGTAGCATAATCGCCGCCGCTATTTGCACAACGCCGATAAAGGTGTAGTAATAACCCGTATAATGCAAGGCTTCCAGATAATGGCCCATCGGATGATTAGCGGATAAGCCGCTGGCGAACCGCTCGCCAAGAATTTTGACCATCCCCGAAGGGAAAAAACCCGCTGCCAAAGCCAGACGACAAAAAATCGAAAAAAGCCAAAGCCAGTTGTTTTGCTTCGCCTGCGAATGAAGCCGGTCAAGTGTCGAAGAAATGCTCATACTTCAAAATTTATAACTCTCTCTACCAAGAAGCAATCTAACGCCACGCTTCACCTGCCGCACACAACGCATCAAGCATCCAAGTCTCGCGGATGACAGCCGCGCTATTCGCGGTCGGGTGCATGCCGTTGTTATGCCTCGTTCGGGGAACTGCCAACAAACGGTATTTTACCCTCCCAGAAATCATTCAACTGCCCCCACCATTTTGCCGATTCTGGCTTCAAGAACCGAAAGAACTCTTCAGGATCAACACCGGAATTTCCTGCGACATTCTGAATCCCTTCAAGCATCCCGATTGTAGCAGCCTCTTTCACATAAGCATCGCCCTCAAGATGAAGCCTCTCGATTATCTCAAACATAGCCGGAAACTCATCTGTTCGATTGGCTTTATGCAACTCCACCAGATGATGCGCGAACTCTCCTAAATCAACGTAGAGCAAATCCTCATCTTCATAGAAAGCACGATGCCCCTCCACTTTTCAGTGAACGAGGGACATGCTTCAAGAAAGAAAGGCATGACTTGTTCTGGTAGTGGCTCATATCAAGGTGACATGCTAAAGTTCAACCATGGTCATCATTACTTTGCGATGTCAGCATTGCCAAAGCGGACGGCTGATGCGTAACGGCCTTGCTCCTGATGGCCGCCAGCGTTATCAGTGCCGCGACTGCTCTCAGCGCAGTCGAGAACAACCGCGCACTAACGCTTACAGTGAAGCAGAGCGCGAACAAATCTTGCGGGCTTATGACGAACGCAGCAGTTTGCGCGGACTGTCGCGGAGCTTCGGTGTCTCGCGCAACACGGTCACTGTTTGGCTCAAAAAAAAGTAGCGGAGTTGCCCGACCTCTCCGAGACGCTCGTGGAAGTCTCGGACCCGGTGCTGGAGTTGGATGAACTCTGGTCATTCGTGTTGAAGAAGGCGCGTCAACGCTGGATGTGGATTGCGCTGTGTCGCCAGACCCGGCAAGTGGTCGCCTACGTTGTGGGAGACCGGAGCGCGCAGACGCGGCCGCCGCTTATGGCACGCCATTCCTGACGGGTATCGTCTGGCTCATTGCTCCACGGACTTCTGGGAAGCCTACTCGAAGGTGCTGCCGGCAACCCAGCACACTGCGGTCGGTAAAGAGACGGGCGAGACGGCCCACGTCGAGCGCTGGAATCTAACTTTACGTCAGCGACTTGCACGCTTTGTGCGTCGCACGTTGTCGTTCTCGAAGTCGGAGAAGATGCACGAAGCATGTTTACGCCTTTTCATCTATCGTTATAATTGAGCGTGTCAAAAATTTTGTGTAAGCAGTCATCACAATGTGACCGGCATTCTCTTCGCAAAGAGGATAGCAAATCGGTTCAGTGCCGCGCGCCAGTCCTTAATCGGCATCGTCCATCTCGCGGTGATATTCTGCAACGCTAAGTAAATTAATTTCAGCGCCGCTTCATCAGATGGAAACGAGCCACGAGTTTTCAACACTTTCCGCAGACTCATGCTGGTTGATTCAATCGCATTCGTTGTGTAAATGACCCGGCGGATTTCGGGTGGATAAGCGAAGAAAACTACGATCCGTTCCCAGTTTCTGCGCCATGTCTGCGCGATGGTCGGAAACTTGGCGTCCCATTTTTCGGCGAAGCGGTCAAGTTCGACCTCGGCTTCCTCACGAGTCGCTGAGCGATAAATCCGTTGCAGAGCAGCGGCGACCGCTTTGCGCTCTTTGTAGCCAACGTACTGCAAACTCTGTCTGACGAGATGGACAATGCAGCGTTGCACCTGCGCTTGCGGGAAGAGCGTCTCAATGACTTCCGGGAAACCTTTCAAGCCAGCAACACAGGCGATAAAGATGTCACGAACTCCGCGATTTCGTAAGTCCGTCAGAATCTGCAACCAAAACTTTGCACCCTCCGTCTGCTCGCTCCACAAACCGAGAACTTCTTTCAAACCTTGGAGATTAATCCCGAGCACCAAAGAGCTGGCTTTATTGCGGACGTGCGCCCCATCACGAATCTTGACCTGCAAAGCGTCCAAGTAGATGCTCGGATACAGAGCTGCAAGCGGGCGCGACTGCCAGAGCGTGACTTCCTCTTGCACCGCGTCAGTGACTTGCGAGATCAGTGCAGGCGAAACCTCGACAGAGTAAATCTCTTCTAAAGGCTGCTGAATCTCGCGCGTTGACAGACCGCGTGCGTAGAGCGAAAGAATCTTGTCATTGCAGCCTGAAAAACGAGTCTCACCCTTTTTGACAATCTGCGGCTCGAAGGTCGAATTACGATCTCGTGGCGTCTCAATCTGAAGTTCGCCGAAGTCACCCTTCAGGGTGTTCTTCGCTGCGCCGTTACGTGAGTTGCCCGAGTTCTTGCCTTCGGGCGCGAGCGGCTCGTAACCCAAATGAGGCGTCAGTTCCGCCGCCATCGCGCGTTCGAGAATCGCTTTCGTGAACTGCTTCAAAAGTCCATTTTCGCCCAAGACAGCTTCAGGCGACTTGTAGTCCTTCAGCAACTTGTCAATGATCTCTGAATCTATCGGCATCGGTTTTAACTCCTTCTCAAAGTTAAGAGTTTAGTTCCGATGACCGCCTTACACAAAAGTTTTTACACCCTCTCCTCAACCCGCGGCCCAACATCTCATTCAATTGAATCAACCACTGACCACTTATTTGCATCACAGACCTGACTTTCGGATTCCCCCCAATACCTCAACTGCGGAATCATAAAAGAGAGGTCCAATTAACGCGGTCCTTCTCATAAACCTCGAATGCTTTTGCCCGCGGCCGTTTCAATAAAGTTCATCGTTAAGTCCCGTCAATATTTCTCGACGGCGAATCCGGTCCTGTGACTTACTCCTCCTTGATCTCTTTCACTTCCTCCTCTTTCATCTCGTGCTCCAATTTCTCGCTTTTGATGTCCAGCCGCAGACGGTTGTAGAGACTCATATATTGATTCGCCACCCAGACCAGAGCGAAGCCGCCGACGAGGTAGCCGCGCCAGTCCGGATAGATGAGCTTGTACCGCGTGATCAGCAGAAAGAGCATCGTCACGTAATGGCTGAAACAGTATTCGCAGGTGAAGAGGTAGAAGAATTTTCGCTCGTACCAGCGGCGGCAGTTCTTACTTTTACCGACGCAATATTCGCGCGGTTCACGAAACACCTCTTCATGCGTCACCGTCCACGCGATGCAGGCGATCGGGATGGCGAGAATAAAGAGATAAATGATTTGAGTGGTTAAGCCCATGTTGGATTGCGGAATTCGGATTGCGGATTGAAAGCAAGCTATCAATTAATCTCTCGAATTTGTTCCGGTTCACCGGCAATTTACCTTCATTATTCCGCAATCCGCAATCCGCAATCCGCAATTGAAGCATCTGCAATCCGCAATCTTCCGCGTGGCTTGCCCTTCGCCGTCTTTCCGCGCATTATGTTCCTCCGACGCCGCACCGCGCCGCTTCCAAAGACGCCATGACCGAATCGAACCTCACCCCGATGCTGCGCCAGTACCAAGAGTTGAAGCAGCAGCACCCCGGCACGCTCCTCTTCTTCCGCCTCGGCGACTTTTACGAGTTGTTCTACGACGACGCCGTCACCGGCGCGCGCGAGTTGGAGATCACGCTCACCGCGCGCCACAAAGAACGTGGCTCCGCGATTCCGATGTGCGGCGTCCCGCATCATGCGGTCGCGGGCTACGTCGCGCGCCTCATACGCAAAGGCTTCCGCGTCGCCATCTGCGAACAGACCGAAGACCCCACGAAGACAAAGAAACTCGTCCGCCGCGAAGTCGTCCGCGTCATCACGCCGGGGACGGCCGTCGATCCGCAACTCGTGGACACGCGCGAATCGGTCTATCTCGCCGCCGTCTGTGGCGCGGGCGATTCCTACGGCGCGGCCTTTCTCGATCTCTCCACCGGCGAATTCCGCGCGACCGAAGTTCAGGGACAGGGCGCGTGGGAGCGCATTCGCGCCGACGTCGAATCGCACGCCCCGCGCGAACTGCTCTTCCCCGCCTCGCTCGCGCCCCTCGTCAGAGACGCTTACGCCGGACGCGCAACAACAGGCGCGCACACCGCGCCGCTGCCCCTCAACGCGCAAGCCCATGCCAACACGAACGCGCCCGTCGCGCGCATTACGCCGGCCGCCGCACACAACGACACCGTTAACGTCGGCGGCTCGCGGATGGCGCTGACGCCGATTGACGATTGGCTGTGGGAACCGCTCTCGTGTGCCACGCTGCTGCTCGAACAGTTTCGCGTGCGCACGCTCGAAGGTTACGGCCTCGCGCAGCGAACCGAAGCGGTCAGCGCCGCCGGAGCGTGCCTGCGCTACGCGCGCGAGACGCAACGCGACGCCGCCGCGCACGTCAACGACCTCGCCTTTTTCGGGGCACAGGATCACCTCGCGCTCGATGCGGTCACGGTCAGGAATCTCGAACTGGTCGAAGCGCTGAACAACGCCGGGCGCGCGCACACGTTGCTCGGCGTAATCGACGCGACCGTGACCGGCATGGGCGCGCGCCTGCTCCGCTCTTGGCTGCTGCGACCTTCTGTACGCCGCGGCGAGATCGAAGCGCGTCTCGCGGCGGTCGAAGACTTTCAAAGCTCACACATGCGGCGCGATCGTGTGCGGAGCCTGTTAAAAGATGTATCCGATCTCGAACGACTGATCGGCCGCGTCAACATGAACACCGCCACGCCCCGCGACCTCTGCGCGCTGCGCCGCTCGCTCGATCAACTCCCGCAATTGCGCCGGGCGTTATCGGACGCCGAGGCGTCTTTGCTGCAAATCCTCTACGAGAGCGCGGACGAGTTGACTGATGTGCGCGACCTCGTCGCTACCGCCATCAGCGACGATCCGCCGGTCAACTTCGCCGACGGCGGCTCGATTCGCGACGGCTATTCAGCAGAACTCGATGAGTTACGCTCGATCAGCCGCGACGCCAAACAAACCATCGCCGCCCTCGAAGCGCGCGAGCGCACGCGCTCCGGCATCTCTTCTCTGCGCGTCCGCTTCAACAACGTCTTCGGTTACTTCATCGAAGTCTCGAAAGGCAGCGCCGCGCGCGTCCCCGCCGACTACGAACGCCGCCAGACGCTCGCCAACGCCGAACGCTACACCACGACCGAACTCAAAGAGTGGGAGCAGAAGGTGCTCGGCGCGGAAGATCGGATGAAAGAGATCGAGACGGAGATTTTCGCTGAAGTGCGTGGCCGGGTCGCCCAAGAGACCAAGCGACTCCAAGCCACGGCCCGCGCCGTCGCCATGCTCGACGCGCTCGCCGGCCTCGCCGAGACGGCGGTGCGACACCGCTACACCAAGCCCGTGCTGCACGACGGCGACGAGATCGAGATCGCGCAGGGACGCCACCCCGTCATCGAAGCGACGAGCGACGCGCCCTTCGTCCCGAACGATCTCTATATGAACAACTCGACCGACCGGCTGCTGATCATCACCGGCCCGAACATGGGGGGCAAAAGTACAGTTCTTCGCCAGATCGCTTTGATCTCGATCCTCGCGCAAATCGGATCGTTCGTCCCGGCGGAGCGCGCGCGTTTGCCCATCCTCGATCGCGTCTGGACTCGTGTCGGCGCGTCGGACGATCTCTCGCGCGGGCGCTCGACCTTCATGGTCGAGATGACCGAGACGGCGGCCATCCTGCATAACGCCAGCCCGCGCTCGCTTGTCGTGCTCGACGAGATCGGGCGCGGCACCTCGACCTTCGACGGCCTCTCGATCGCTTGGGCTGTCGCCGAATACCTGCACGACTCTCCGGCGCACGCCGCCAAGACACTCTTCGCCACTCACTATCACGAGTTGACCGAGTTGGCCGAGAAACTGCCCGGCGCGCAGAACTATCAAATCCGCGTCGCCGAGCGCGAAGGCGAAGTGATTTTCCTGTACCGTCTGGAACGCGGGCGGGCATCCAAGTCTTACGGCATCGAGGTCGCGCGTCTCGCAGGGCTGCCGCCGGCCGTGTTGACGCGCGCGCGCGAAGTCCTGCAACGTCTGGAGCGTTACGAACTGGACGTGTTCGCCGAAGACGTGGGCGAAACGAAATCCGCTGCCGCCGGCGAGACGATTCCGGCCATCGCCGCAACGGACGCCGAGCGTCAAAACGGCGATGCGCTCGGGCGCGCGGCGCGGCGCGCGCAGGGGCGGCGGCTCTCGGTCCAATCCACGCTGTTCGAGGCGGTCAATCAAAGCCTGCTCGAAGAATTGCGCGGGGCGGAGATTGAAAGTCTGACGCATGATGAAGTGCGCGCCCTGCTCGTCAGCATTCGACAGCGCATCGTCTGATGACGTTTGTGGGGTGCGGAAACGGGTTTTACCGCAAGAGACGCAGAGAGAAACACTCAGGGCTCTGCGTTAACTCCGCGCTTCTCTCCGCGCCTTTGCGGTGAACCGAGCTTACTTTCAATCAACTTGGAGGGACCACACGCCTTCCTCGCGATCATGACTCTAAATCTCTACAGATGCTCAACCAACTACTCTCACTCCCGCTCGAACAAAAGATCGGCCAACTACTCTACATCGGACTGCCCGGCCCGGACTTCGACGCGGAGACGCGCGCACTGGTCGAAGAGATTCAGCCCGGCGGCGTGATCATCTTCGGCCGCAACGTCACCGCTCCGCAACAACTGCGCCAACTGCTCGACGGCGTCCGCGAGTCGGTGCGAATCGAACCACTGCTCGGCATCGATCAGGAAGGGGGGCTCGTCGATCGTCTGCGAAAAATCTGCACGCCGATGCCGGCGGCGCGCTCGATCCGCCAGCACGGCGATTTGGCCGGCGTGCGCTCGCTCGGGCGAATCACCGGCGAAGCCCTCCGACTGCTCGGCTTCAACATGAACTTCGCCCCTGTCATGTCGATCATGACGGACGATCGCGACTTACTCTCGAATGGCCTCTACTCGCGCTCTTACGGCCGCTCGCCCGGCGAAGTGCTCGGTTACACAATGGTCTATCTGCGCGGCCTGCAAGGGACCGGCTGCCTCGGGTGCGCCAAGCACTTCCCCGGCATCGGCGCAGGCGAGGTTGACTCGCACGACGAGATGCCGATCATCAAGCTGACGCACGACGACCTGCTGGCGCAAGACCTCGCGCCCTACATCGAACTGTTCCAGCGCGAAGACAACATGGTGCGCGCCTTGATGGTCAGCCACGGCGGCTTTCCCAACATCGACATCAATCGCGGCACCGCCGGCGGCCCGCTCATCCCGGCCTCGATCAACCGAGACATCGTCACACGCCTGCTGCGCGAAGAACTCGGCTACAAAGGCCTCGTCGTCACCGACGACATGGAAATGGGGGCCATCGCGCGCCACTACCAGATCGAAGACGCCTCGCGTCTGGCCGTCGAAGCGGGCGAAGACATGCTGCTCATCTGCGCCCGGCCCGAACTGATCCACCGCAGCCGACGCGCGCTCGTGCAGGCCGTACATGACAAAGTGATCTCGGAAGACCGCATCGACGAATCGCTCGCGCGCATCGCCGCCTACAAGCAGACGACGCAGCCGCCTCTTCCCTTCGATGCCGCGCGTTTCGCCGAACTCTCAAAGGAAGTTGAAGCGCTCAACCGCAAACTCGAATACACCTATGGAGGGAAGTTTTGATGCTTCGCCGATTAACACTTTTCGGCTTTACATCCGTACTTTTTCTGGCGGTCTTGCTGTCGGGCTGCAACCGAAACAGAGGCGGCGGCAAAGACTTTTTCGCGATGACGCTGGAGGCGAAAATCGGCTCGACGAATCCCCTCAAAGGGAACGATGCGGCCAGCGAGCGACTGCGCCAACTGATGTTCAACTCGCTGGTGAAAAAGACCGAGCGCTTCGACTACACGGGCGATCTGGCCGCCGACATCCAACGCGCCCCCGACGGACTGTCTTACACCTTCAAACTCCGTGACGGCATCAAGTTCCACGATGCCAAGCCGCTGACCTCTGCCGACGTTAAGTACACGTTCGACAAGCTGCTCGCGTCCAGCTTCCCCAAAGCCGCCTCTTTCCATAAAGGCGCGGGCGAGGGCCGCAAGCCTTATATCGCCGGCATCGACACACCGGACCAGAGCACGGTCGTCTTCCGTCTCAACGAACCGTGGCTCGAACTGTTGGCGAACCTCGTCCCCGTCCCCGTCATCCCGGAAGGTACTTTCGAGACACAGGAACAGAAGCCCCTCGGCACTGGTCCCTTCAAGTTCGCCAACTTCGATTCGCTACAAGACACCGTCAACATGGAGGCTTACGAGAGCTATTGGGAGGGAGCGCCCGCGATCAAGCGCCTGCGCGTGCGTGTCATCCCCGACGCCAACACGCAGGTGGCCGAGCTTCAGACGGGCGGAATCGATCTCGCGGTCAACACGGCCCTCTCGCCCGATACCTACGTCGGGCTGGGTAATGATCCCAATCTCAAGGTCGAGCAGTCGCCCGGCGTCAACATCCAGTATCTCGGGATGAACACCGAGAGCGCGCCCCTCAACGATGCGCGGGTGCGCCGCGCCGTCGCCTATGCGGTCGATCGCGAGAGTCTCGTCCGCAACCTTTTGCAGGGGCAGGCGCGCGTGGCCCACTCGATGATTCCGCAGGAGTCTTGGGCCTACGCGGCGGGCCAGACTTACTCCTTCGACCAGCAGCAGGCGAAGCGTCTGCTCGACGAGGCCGGCTTTCGCGACAGAGATGGCGACGGTCCCGGAATGCGCTTCGAGCAACCGCTCGTCTTCAAAATCTCCGCGACCAACACTATCGCGCGCCAGTCGGCGGGCGTCATCCAGAACGCTTTGAGAGAGATCGGCGTCCCCGCCTCGATCGAGACGCTGGAAGACAATACCCTGCGCGACGCGATGACCAAGGGCCAGTACCAGTTGACCATCGGGCGCTGGGTGGGCGGCAACCAAGACCCGATCTTTCTGCGCGATCTGTTCACCAATCTCGCCGGCGGCAACTTCAACCGCAGCCGCTTTAACCACCCCGAACTAAACCGCGTTCTCGGTGAAGCCGTCTCGACCGCCGACCGCGACCGGGCCACCGCGCTCTACCGGCAGGCGCAGGAGATCATCAGCCGCGAGATGCCGACGCTGCCGCTCTGGTACCCCAACAACATAGTCGTCGCCCGTCGGGCGGTCGGCAACATCAAAGTCGATCCGAGCGGCGACTGGAAGTTCGTGCGGCTGTTGACCGTCGAGCAGTGATTTAGAACGTTGAAATGAGAGCGGCGAGCAGCGCGCCGCGCCGCGCGATGTCGGCGACGACGATGTGCTCGTGCTCGGCGTGCGCGCCGTCGCCTTCGACCCCGAGGCCGTCGAGGACGGGCGCGCCGAGCGCCGCCGCGAAGTTTCCGTCCGAGGCTCCGCCGACGCTCATCTCGCCCAACTCATAATCGAGCGCGGCGGCAATTTCACGCGCGCGTTCGTAAAGCGCGACGACCGCCGCGGTGCGTTCGAGCGGCGGCCGGTTGATGCCCCCCTCGAACGTCAACCTCACCCGTTCGTCAAAAGGCTTGAGGCCGTAGATGTCGCGGGCGATGCGCTCGGCGTCGGCGTTGGTGCTGAAACGGACATCGATCTCGGCGTGCGCCTCGGCGGCGACGACGTTCGAGCGAGTGCCACCTGTCACCACGCCGACGTTGACGTTGACGCCCCTCGCCGGATCGTTCAGTGAATGCAGGCGCTCGATCTGGCGCGCCAGTTCGAGAATCGCGCTCGCGCCCTTCTCGGGGTCCAGTCCGGCGTGGGCCGGGCGGCCGTGCGCCGTCAGCGTGAACATCCCCGTCCCTTTGCGCTCAGTCTTGACGCGCCCACCCGGCCCCGAAGGCTCAAGCACCAACACCTGCTCCGCGCGCCGGGCCTCTTCCTCGACGAGTCGCCGCCCGTCATGGCTGCCGGTTTCTTCGTCGCAAGTCAGCAGGACGACGACCGGGCGCGCAGGCCTCAAGCCCAGAGTCGTACAAGCCCGCAACGCTTCAAGCGCCAGCACGCAGTTGGCTTTCATGACGAAAATGCCCGGCGCGTAAAGGCGCCCGGATTCTTCGCGCCACGGGCGCGCGGCGAGCGACCCATGTTCGTGGACGGTGTCGGTGTGACCGATGATCACGGTCGGGCGCGCCGCGGCGGCATCGCCATCGTCGAACGCGCGCACGCGCAGGTGCTCGCCGTAATTCGGGTTGACGATGCGCTCGACGAAGTTGACGCCATCGATGCCGCGCGCAGTTTCAGACAGCAACTCGACGACACGGCTACTGCCCTCCACGTCGCCCGAAGGTGATTCGATTTCGACCGCCGCCCGCATTGATGCGAGCAGTTCACCGAGACGTGCATCGAAGTAGTCGCGCAACGCGCCGGCGGTCGTGTGTTTGATTTCGGCTGGCATAAGTTATGTGTGCTTGAGATTTGTCAGATTCAGTTCGCGTTGAAAATCTCTTTCCTCTTGGTCAACGCATCGACGCGCGCGGGTTTCACTTCAAAGCCGAGACCGGGCGACGCGGGTGGGCGGATCGTGCCGCGCGGTGTGACCGTCACCTCCGGCTCGATGATGTCTTCTTCCCAGTAGCGCGCGCTGGCCGACACGTCGCCGGGGAGCGTGAAGCCCGCGAGCGTGGACATCGCGATGTTGTGAGCGCGGCCGATGCCGGATTCGAGCATCCCGCCGCACCACACGGGCACGCCGCGCTCGCGGCACGTCCGCTCGATCCGCCGTGCCTCAGCGTGCCCGCCGACGCGGCCGAGCTTCACGTTGACGATGCGGCACGCGCCCAGTTCAATCGCCTTCCGCGCGTCTTCGGCCGAGCGCACCGACTCGTCGAGACAGACGGGCGTCTCGATCTGTCGCTGTAGCTCCGCGTGGTCGAGCACGTCGTCGAAGGCGAGCGGCTGTTCGGCCATCATCAAGTTGAGCTTGTCG
>JBOGOY010000037.1:1494-12119 GCA_050748185.1 Pyrinomonadaceae bacterium | reverse complement strand
CTCGCCAGAGATTTATCGGAGATGAGCGCGGCGGGGCTGGAAGCGTTGCAGTATTTGTCGGCGGGTGTTGCGCCGCCAGCGGGCTGGCGCGACGAGAAATTGGTGTTGCTCGACCGGGTCGCCAAGACGCCCCGCGAAGTTGACTTCGCTATTCTCCCGTCGCTCAGAAGGCTCGTCTTCGCCGCCGCCGAATTGCCGCAACTTAAATCGCTCACGGCAGCCGATTGGAAGGCAAAGGTGTTAAAGCTCGCCGACGAGAAGAAATAAGCGCCTGAACAAAAGTTAAGAGATTTGATTGCGGAAACACGCACGTAGTAAGTGTGTTTTGTGCGCCCTTACTTCGTGCGGGCTTCTGCGCTACAGACCGCATAAGGGGATTATCCGGTACAAGAAAAAGGCGGGACGGTAGTGCCGTCCCGCCTTCACATTTTATCAAGTCAGACTTGCGAGTCGAGCCGAACTCACTGCCTTGTCGCTGCTCCGCTCTCCATCCCTTCGGGGAAGGAGGGAGGGGCGGCGGACGGACGGGTCGCCCAACGCATGTTCGGCGTGGCGCCGAGTTTGAAGCTGAGCGTCCCGCCTTTCGAGATGCGCTCGAAGGGAAGCCAAGTGCTGTCGTAAGGCTTGCCGTTCAGGCGTAGTTCCTGCACGTAAGGCGCGCTTGCCGAGGCTTTGTCGCCGACGATCTTCAAGGTCTGGCCGCTCCTGCCCATCCTGATCTTGATCTCCGGGAAGAGCGGGCTGTTGAGGGAGAAGCCGCCGACACCCGGCGTCACCGGGTACATGCCGATAGCGGCGAAGACAACCCACGAAGAGGTCGCGCCGAGGTCGTCGTTGCCGGGGATGCCGCCCGGCGTCGCGGTGAACAGTTCGGTCAGTACGCGGCGCGTGATGTGTTGCGTCTTCCAAGGCTGGCGAGCGTAGTTGTACGCCCACGGCACGGGGAAGACCGGCTCGTTGCCGATGAAGAAATAGGGGCGGTCGGGGCCGGCATTGAACTCCTTGAAGAAATCGTCGAGCCGCCGGATGACCACATCGTTGCCGCCGATGCGGTCGAAGAGCGAGCGCATGTTGTGCGGGATCATCCACGTGTACTGCACGGCGTTGCCCTCGACGTAAGACTTGTGGCTCTCCGGCCTCCACGGCAGTTCCGGCTTGTAGAGCATCGCCTTGAAGTCGAAGCCGGGAAGCCAAGAGCCGTCGCGCCAGCGCCCGCGAATGTACTTGTTCACAGGGTCGAAGAGGCGCGTCCAGAACTGCGAGCGTCGCATCATCTCGCGGTGGGTTTCCGTGTCGCCGTGGGCGCGGGCAAACTGCGCGAGCGCAAAGTCGGCGGTCATGTATTCGAGCGCGACGGAGGGCGAACCCCTCAGACCCTTCTGCTCCATCGGGATGTAACCGTACTTAAGATAATCGGCTAGGGCCGGGCGCGCCGGATAAGTCTTGGACTTCGTTTCCGGGTCGGTCGCGATTTTGATCATCGCCGCGAGCGCGGCGCGGGTGTCGAAGTCGCGCGCGCCGAAGGCGTAGGCGCTCGCGATGCTCGCCGTCGCGGGGTCGCCGTACATCGCCCCGCTCTCATCGTTGGCGACGGGCCAGATGGGGAGGCCGCCGCCCTGCTCGGCGGCGTTGACGAACGACTGCATCATGTCGCTCGTCTCTTCGGGAAAGAGCAGCGCGACGAGCGGCATTTGCGAGCGGTAGATGTCCCAGCCGGAAAAATTCGTATACTGCGTGTGCGTCGGCGAGGCGTGAACCTGATCGTCGAAGCCGAGATACTCGCCGTTGGCGTCGCTGAAGATAGTGGGGTGGAGCAGCGTGTGGTAAAGCGCCGTGTAGAAGACCTGCCGTTCGGCGAGAGTGCCGCCGCTCACTTCGATCCGGCTGAGCGCCTCGTTCCAACGAGCGCGGGCGCGGGCGCGCACGGCGGCGAAGTCCCACGCCGCGTTCTCCGCACGCAAATTCAGCCGCGCATTTTCCGCGCTCACGTAAGACAGGCCGACCTTCATCCGCACCGCGCGCTCCGCCGTCGTGTCGAACGTGACGAAGCCTCCGACCTTCGCGCCCTTGACGGAACGCGCGCCGGGCGAGACCCGTTCCCCTTCCCATGTGCCGGTCGTCGCGAACGGTCGGTCGAACTCCGCCGCGAAGTAGACCTTGTACTTGTTGCGCGTGCCGCAGAAGCCGCCGCTTGTGACCGAGCCGCTCAACCCACGGTCTCCGTCCGCCTGCCACGCGGCCTCCATCACGCCCGAGGCATTGCGCCCGACATCGAACAGCAGCGTCGCGGCCCGCGAAGCCGGGTAAGTGAAGACGCCGAAGCCGGTGCGCTCGGTGGCCGTGAGATTCACCTTGACGCCCGTGTCGAGCGCGACCTCGTAGAAGCCGGGCGATGCGCTCTCCTTTTCATGCGAGAACTTCGCGTAGTAAGCGTTCGGGTCTGAGGCGGGCGAGACCGGGAGTTGCCCGACGACGGGCATCAAAGGCACGTCGCCGAAGATGTGGCAGCCGGGGCCACTCAGATGCGTGAGGCTAAAGCCGCGGATCGACGTGTCGTGATAGAGATAGCTACCGCGCTCATCTTGGCCGAATCCCTTTTCCGTGTCCGGGCTCCACTGCACCATGCCAAACGGGAGCGTCGCGCCGGGGAACGTGTTGCCGCTTGAGTTGCCGCCGAGATAATCGGGCAGCGGCGAGTTACCCGTCCCGACGAAGGGGTTGACATACTGCGCGAGGTCGGCGGCGGCGGGCACGGCGGGCGTGGCCGCGTTCGCGCGCACCGGGATGATCAGCGCATTGAGCGAGAAGACAATTGTCATGACCAGCGATGCGAATGTAGTTCGGATTTTTCTGTTCATCGTGCTTCTATCGTTGAGATTGACTTCAAGGAATGTCGGTTTTCTTCCCCGTCACCATGAACGAGCCGGAGACGACGCCCGTCGTCGCAGCGTCGGCGTTACCCTTAAAGCCGGGTTGCTTGCCCCCGACCGTGACCGCGAACTCGCCGGGTTCGAGGACGCGCTTGCCACCGTCGTCGATGAGCGTCAAGTCGCGCGGCGTGAGCGTGAACGTGATGCGTCGCGTCTCCCCCGGGCGCAGGTTAACTCGCTGGACCCCGCGCAACGACCTCAAGGGCACGGGCGCGGAGGCGGCAACGTCCGTCAAGTACAACTGCGCTACCTCGTCGCCCGCGACCGCCCCAGTGTTGCGTACCTCGGCGGACACCTGCACGCTCTCGCCCGCCTTCACGCTCTGCTTCACTTTCAGTTTGCCGTACTCGAATTTCGTGTAGCTCAGACCATGACCGAAAGGATAAAGCGGGTCGCCTTTGAAATAACGATAGGTCTTGCCCTCCATCCGGTAGTCTTCAAACGGGGGCAACTGCGACGCGGACTTGTAGAACGTGACGGGTAGTTTGCCCGAAGGGTTGTAATCGCCGAAGAGAACGTCTGCGATGGCGGAGCCCCCCTCTTCGCCCGGATACCACGCCTGCACGATGGCGGGCACGTTCGTGTCAGCCCAGTTAACACTGATGCCGCCGCCGCTGAAGAGTAAAAGCACGACCGGCTTGCCCGTGGCATGGACGGCACGGAGCAAGTCCTCCTGCACCTTCGGCAGATTCAACTCGGTGCGGTCGCCGCCCCTGAAGCCTTCCAGTTTCACGTCCATCTCCTCGCCTTCGAGCGACGGCGCGAGGCCAAGCGCCAACACCACCACGTCCGACTCTCTAACCTTTTGGATGGCGTCTTCGTAGAGCGACTCGGCAAGTTTCGGCGGCCCCCACAGGAGTTTCGCCGTCGCGGCGGCGTAGCGATCGTAGAACTCGACGCGAATATTGTAGTGGCGTCCCGCCTCCATCTCGATGGGCTGCTTGACGGTTTTCGCGCTGCCGTCGCGCCAGCCGTCGAGGAAGAGTTGGTCGTCGAGGTAGAGACGCGCGGCGTCGTCGGCGCGCACGCCGAGTTCGTAAGTGCCGGAGACGGGCGCGGTGATCCGGCCGGTCCAACGCGCGGAGAAATTATCGAGCGGCAGTTGTGGCACGGGCGCGTTGGTGAACCAGTCGAAGTTGATCTGCTTGTCCACGCGGGTCGCGACGGGCACGCCCTGCAAATCTTTGTTGTCGAAATATTCGGCCTTGAGTCCGGGCTTGCCGTCCATCTGCGAGAGCGCGGAGGCGGGGACGGGCAAAAGCGCTTCGCCCGTGAGCGTCACGCCGAGCGCGTGCAGCACCTTGGTTGTCGGCGAGACTTTGCGCCGGATGCCTTCGAGTGGCGTGACCCACTTCGACGGGATACCGTGGTAGTTGCCCAGTAGCACTTCGAGCGAGTCGGCGTTCGGGCCGATGACGGCGATTGTCTTGAGGTCTTTGCGGAGCGGAAGCTGACGGTTGTCGTTCTTCAAGAGCACGAGCGATTCTCTAGCCGCATCGCGCGCCAGTTCGCGGTGAGTCGCCGAGTCGTTCACCTCGAAGGGGATGCGCGCGTAGGGAACCATCTCGGGCGGGTCGAACATGCCGAGGCGGAAGCGCGCGGTGAACAGACGCTTGACCGCCGTGTCGATCTCCCGTTCGCTGATGTGCCCTTGCTCGATGGCCGGGATGAGCGCGCGGTACTCGTAGCCGCAGGTCAACTCCGTCCCGGCCTTAACGGCGAGCGCGACGCCCTCCTCCTCGGTCTTCGCGAACTTGTGATTCTTGTAGATGTCGAGAACGGCGTCGCAGTCAGAGACGACATAGCCGTCGAAACCCCATTCGGTGCGCAGAATGTCGGTCATCAGACGCTTGCTCGCGCAAGCCGGCTCGCCGTTGACGCGGTTGTAAGCGCACATCACCGACCCGGCCTTGCCTTCGACGATGGCGGCGTGAAATGCGGGCAGGTACGTCTCGCGAAAGTCGCGCTCGCTGGTCGAGGCGTCAAAGACGTGGCGCTCGGGCTCGGGGCCGCTATGCACGGCGTAGTGCTTGGGCGTGGCGATCACTTTGAGGTAGCGCGGGTCGTCGCCCTGCATCCCACGGACGAAAGCGACGCCGAGGCGCGAAGTGAGGAAGGGGTCTTCGCCGTATGTCTCCTGCCCGCGCCCCCAGCGCGGATCGCGGAAGATGTTGATGTTCGGCGACCAGAAGGTTAGTCCGTAAAAGCGCTTCCTGAAGTCGCGCTTGATCGCTTCGTGATACTTGGCGCGCGCTTCGTCCGAGATGGCGGCGGCGACGCGGCGCATCAGTTCGGGGTTCCACGTCGCGCCGAGGCCGATTGACTGCGGGAAGACAGTGGCGTTCCCCGCATAGGCTACGCCGTGCAGCGCCTCGTTCCACCAATCGTAATCGGGAACATTGAGCCGCGCGATGGCCGGCGACTTGTTCATCATCTGCGCGACCTTCTCTTCGAGCGTCATGCGCCCGATGAGATCGGCCACCCGGCGCTCGATTGGAAGTTGCGAATTGAGGTAGTCAGGCCGCGCACCTTCCGGAGATTTAACCTGCCCCGTGACGGGAGGACACAAAGGAAAGATGAGTACGAATTGGAGCAATGTTATCCCCGCGCGGCTGACCTGTGTTTTGACCGGAGTTAGAAATTTAATGCGCGAAAAAGTCATCCGTTCTCTCCTGCTGATCTCAACCTGATTACTTGACGCTTCGAAAGCGATGTCATGTGAACTTCTCATCTCGCCGTCAACTCCAGCACGACTGCTTCAAAGGGCGCGAGCGGCAACGATTGGCCGTTAATAGTCGCCGAGGCGCGCGCCTGATTGCTCAGCCGCACACGCCGATTCGCAGTCTTTCCGACAGCCGCATCGTCAAGCTGAAGGGTGCGGCTCTCGGCGGACATGTTGAGGGCGACGAGCATCGTCTGGCCGTCGGCGCGGCGCAGGTAGGCATAGACGTGCGGACTGTCGCCGACGCTCTGGTAATCGCCGTCGCGCAGCGCGGGGCTCGAACGGCGCAGGCGGATCATCTTTTTGTAGAAGTTGAGGAGAGACGAGTTGTCCGCCGTTTGCGCGGCGACGTTACGGCGCGTGCGCGCGCCCGGCGGAACGGGTAGCCACGGCGTCCCCGTCGTGAATCCGGCGTGGGGGCTGGCGTCCCACTCCATCGGCGTCCGTTCGCCGTCGCGCCCCTTGCGTAGCGGCCAGTAGCGCCGGCCCACGGGGTCGCGCACCTCTTCGACGGTCTTCGGCTCGGTCGTCACCATGCCGATCTCCTCGCCGTAGTAGAGGAAGGGCGAGCCGCGCAGGGTGAGCAGCATCGTGGCGAGCAGTTTGGCGATCCGGTCATTGTGCTGCCCGTCGCCGAGGCGGTCATAGGCGCGCGGGATGTCGTGGTTCGAGAGCACATAAGTCGTCCAGCGCCCGGCGAGCGCACGCTCGCTCTCAGCGATCACGTCGCGGAAGACCTGTGCCTTGAGTTGCGTGCGCGCCGGTTCCATTACGAGGAAAAAGTTGAAGGGCAGATGGACACCGTTGTTAGAGGGGCCGTAGTAGCGCATCAACTCTTCCCACTTCGGCACGTAGGCCTCGCCGATGAGGACGCTCTCCGGGTTGACGCTGTCGTTGAAGGCGCGCAGGCGCACCATCGCGTCCTGCACTTCGGGCAGGTCGCGGTTGTATTTCTTCTCCTGCTCGCGCTCGGTCGTGCTGCCGAAGCGTAACTCCGGCAGCACCGGATTGTCGCGAAGCTCGGTGTCTTCGTAGAGGTAGTTGACGGCGTCGAGGCGGAAGCCGTCCGCGCCGCGCTTCAGCCAGAAGCGCATGGTCTCCAGCATGCGTCGCTCGACCTCTGGGTTGCGCCAGTTCAACTCGGGCTGCTGCGTGTAAAAATAGTGGTAGTAGTATTGCCCCGTCTTCTCGTCAAGCGTCCACGCCACGGGGCCGAAAGACGAAGACCAGTTGTTAGGCAGCCCTCCGCCCGGTTTCGGATCATGCCAGATGTACCAATCGCGCTTCGGATTGCTTCGCGACGAGCGCGACTCGATGAAGAAGGGGTGCTGATCGGACGTGTGATTGAGCACGAAGTCGATGACGACTTTGATCTTGCGTTGGTGCGCGGCGGCGACGAGGCGATCGAAGTCTGTGAGCGTGCCGAACTGCGGATCGACGTTCTCGTAGTCGCTCACGTCGTAGCCGAAGTCCACTTGCGGGGACGGGTAGAAGGGCGTGATCCAGATGGCGTCAACGCCGAGCGCGGCCAAGTGATCGAGCTTCGAGGTGATGCCGTTCAAATCGCCGACGCCGTCGCCATCCGAGTCTTTGAAACTGCGCGGGTAGATTTCGTAAAAGACCGCGCGCTTCCACCACTCCGGCCGGGCGGCTCGAACGGGTCGGCGCGTTGCCGACTGTCCCCGCGGCTTTGAACGCCGCTGGGACGCTGCTGTGATCGTCGTCGCCGCCGGGGTGTTGAGCGCCGAGAACGCAATCAGCAGTGTGAGAAAGATAACATTGAACGCGCGCTTGGCCGCCCGCAAATTCTGCTTCATCAACAAAGCCTCCATAGCGGCGCGGAGACCCTTGCCTTCAGGCAAGAGAGGAAGCGCCCTTGAAGATAAGATTCAAGTTTCAATACTTGACGTTCTGGGCTATAGTGCTGCTTGTGAAGCTGATAGCCCAAGTCAAATTGCAGGTGACGAAACAGCACAAGAGCGCGCTGTTGCATACGCTCCATGAAGCCAACAATGCGTGCAACGCTATCAGTGAAATAGCGTGGGAAAGTCAGACCTTCGGGCAATACAATCTTCACAAACGGGCGTACCGCTTGATGCGTGACACGTTCGACCTCTCGGCGCAAGTTATCGTGCGGTGCATCGCCAAAGTCGCGGACGCCTACAAACTCGACAAGGCAACTAAGCGCACGTTCAAACTCGACGGCGCTATCGCTTTCGACGATAGAATCTTGTCGTGGAAAACCGGGCAGCAAATAGTAAGCATTTGGACAATTGAAGGCAGGCAGAAGATTTCCTACCTGTGCGGCGAACGTCAAAAGCGATTGCTTGAGTCGCGCATAGGTGAGACCGACCTTGTTTACCGCAAGGGCAACTTCTACCTGCTCGCGGTCTGCGAAGTGCCGGAGCCTAGCCCTGCGGATGTTGATGATGTGCTCGGCGTGGACTTTGGGATTACGAAGATTGCCACTGACAGCGACGGTCAGAGTTACGACGGCGAGCAGGTAGAAGCCAAGCGCCAGCGGTACGCCGGACGCCGCGCCGCGCTGCAAAAGGTCGGCACTCGTTCCGCCAAGCGCAAACTCCGCAAGATGAGCGGCAGGCAGCGCCGCTATCAATCGGACGTCAACCACTGCATCTCCAAACAACTCGTTCGCAAGGCTCAAGACACAAATCGCTCTCTTGCCATCGAAGAACTGAAAGGAATTAGAGCGAGGACAACGGTTAGGAAGAGCCAGCGGGCGAGGCATCACAACTGGGCTTTCAGGCAACTCCGCACGTTCGTCGAGTACAAGGCGGCTGTGAGCGGCGTTCGCGTCCTGCACGTTGACCCGCGAAACACGAGCCGGACGTGCGCGGTCTGCGGCCACTGCGAAAAAGGCAATCGCAAATCGCAATCCGAGTTTGTCTGTAAGCTCTGCCATCACTCCGCTAACGCCGACATGAACCGAGGGTCGCAACATTCAAAGACTGGGCATTGTCAAGATGCTTATGGTGACGAGTGGTTACGCCACTCAGTCACAAGCCGTCGCCCTTTAGGGCGGGGTACTTGACTGGCGAATGAACCTCGACAAAGAAAGGTTAGAGCCGGAAGCCGTCCGCGCCGAATGATTATTGACCGTCTTTTCACCCGCGCGACGTGCTCAGGCAGCGCCGGTCACTACTGCGTCGCCGGTTGCCTGCCGCGCGGCGAGCGCGCGACGCCCGATGATCAAAGCGCCGTAGATTCCGCTGTCACCGCCGAGCGACGCTTGCAGGATGTGCACCTGCTCGACGGGCATGATCTTGACGGACTCGCGGACGCGCCGGCGCAAGGGAACCAGAAGTTGATCGCCGGAGGTGGAAACGCCCCCGCCTAAAATGATGGCCTCGGGCGCGAGCGCCGCGATGATGTTGCTTAGGCCGCGCGCGAGGTAATGAATGGTTTCGTCCCACACCTCGCAGGCAACGGCATCGCCCGCCCGCGCCGCGTCGGCGACCGCGTGCGCGGTGATGTTTTCCGCGCCGCCCGCGCCTAGCGTCGAAGGCCGCCCATCGTGCGCGAGTCGTTCCACGGCGCGGCGTGCGATGCTGGTTCCAGAGCAGAGCGCTTCGAGGCAGCCCCGCGCGCCGCAGCCGCAGGGCGGGCCGTCAGGCTGAACCAACATGTGCCCGACCTCGCCCGCCCCGTCGCCCACGCCGTGCACGAGTTGATGGTTGATGATGAGACCGCCGCCGATGCCGGTCGAGATCGTGATGTAGACCAGATTTCGCCGGCCACGACCCGCGCCGTATTCGTGCTCGCCGAGCGCGGCGGCGTTGGCGTCGTTGTCCAACAGCACGGGCAGGCCGAGCCTCTCTTCGATCTGTCTGACGATGGGAAACTCGTCCCAACCGGGAAGGTTCGGGGGCGAGAGGATCAACCCGCGGCGGCGATCCAACGGCCCACCGCACCCGACGCCGACGGCGACGATCCGCGCGCCCGTCTCTCCGGCCATTCGTTCGAGTTCGTTGATCGCCTCGTCAATGATGGGTCGCGGGCCGCGTTCGACCCGTGTCGGGAAGCGGCGGAAAGGTAGCGGCTGGCCGTCGAGGTCGGCGAGGCCGAGCGCGATTTTCGTCCCGCCGATGTCGATGGCTGCGATGGTATCCCTAGTCATTTCGGAATCAATAGGTGACTCAACGTGGGGTCGTAATTCGCTTGTATGCGATTCGCTTTACTTTGTCAAACCAGATCGGTTTTCATTGCGTGGATGGGCGACTCGCGATCGATGCTACCGGCGATAGGGGGCGGGCGGTCACGCACGCAAACCCGCCCAGCTTAAGCAGGCGGTACTGACCCGGACACTCAACGGCACGAAGCAAAACCTTCTGAAGCTTAGTGCTTTTTCGTGTGGCGCGCGTGCGGCTTCGTGGTTAGGCTTTGGGGCTGGTGTTCCAATCTCGTCAGGACTGAGTTAGGTGCGGAGAACTGATGAAGAGAATCTTGCAACTGGCATCTCTCTGGCTTGTGCTTGCCGTCACGAGTTTCGCGCAACACAATAATGAGTCTTTCAAGTTACGCTCGCCGAACGGCAGAGTCGAAATCAACTTCTCGCTGACCCGTGCGGGCGCGCCCGCCTACTCGGTCAACTACGGCGGGCGCACTCTGATCGCCCCCTCGACGCTTGGCCTCGGCCTCAAGCAGGGCGGGCCGCTCGGGGGCGGGATGGCGCTCGTCGAAACCCGCCGTCGCGCCCACGACGAGACGTATCAACTCGTCGTCGGAAAGACCAAAAGAGCGCGCGACCGCTACCGCGAGTTGACCGTCGCGCTGGAAGAGAACGGCGGGTCGCGGCGGAAGCTCCAACTCGTCTTCCGCGCTTACGACGACGGAGTCGCCTTCCGCTATTTCCTGCCCGCGCAAGACGCGCTGAAGGATTTCGAGATCACGGATGAGCGGAGCGAGTTCCGCTTCCCTGCGGATCACCCCTGCTGGGCGATGCAACTGAGGAC
>JBOGOY010000037.1:0-1484 GCA_050748185.1 Pyrinomonadaceae bacterium | reverse complement strand
AACTACGAAAAGGAGTTCGACAAGATTACCTTAAGCCGGATCAAGCCCGGCGCGAAGATCGGCCTGCCCCTCGTCATGCAAACTATTGAAGGGCCGACGCTCGCCATCGCCGAGGCCGACCTCAAGGATTACGCCGGAATGTATTTGCACGGCTTGGAAGGCGCGCCGAACAGTCTGGTCTCGCGTTTGTCGCCTTTCGGCGGCAAGGAAGAAGGCTCTGCCGTCCGCGCGTCGGCCCCGCATGCGTCGCCGTGGCGTGTCGTTATGATCGGCGACGCGCCCGGACGTCTCATCGAGTCCACCCTCCTGCTCAATCTCAACGACCCGAATGCCATCCGTGATCCTTCGTGGATCAAGCCGGGGAAGGCGGCGTGGGATTGGTGGTCGGGGCAGACGGCGGCTGGAGGCGTCTCGTTCAAGACCGGCATGAACGACGCCACCATGAAGCACTATATCGACTTCGCCTCCGAGTTCGGGTTGGAGTACATGCTTGTTGACGCCGGTTGGTACACGCCGAAGGCTTACGGCGAAGACGCCGACACGAAGGCCGACATCACAAAGTCAGTTCCGGAGATCGACCTGCCCGGCCTCGTGGCCTACGCGCGCGCTCGTCAAGTCGGCCTCATCCTCTGGCTCCACTGGATTACGGCGCGCGATCAGATGGACACGGCCTTTCCCTTTTACGAGCGGCTCGGCGTCAAGGGCGTCAAGGTGGACTTCATGGACCGCGACGATCAGGAGATGGTCCGGTTCTATCAACGCATCCTGCGGAAGGCCGCCGAACATCATCTGATCGTTGACCTGCACGGAGCGTACAAACCGACGGGGCTGATCCGCACTTACCCGAACTACCTGACGCAGGAGGGCGTGCTCGGCGCGGAGTACAACAAGTGGGTCGCGCGCATCACGCCGACGCACAACCTGACGCTCCCGTTCACGCGCATGCTCACCGGGCCGATGGACTACACGCCGGGCGGGTTTCGCAACGTCACCAGAGAGCAGTTCACGGCGCGGGACAGCGCGCCTCTGGTGATGTCGACGCGGGCGCACCAACTGGCGATGTACGTGGTTTACGACAGCCCCCTTCAGATGGTCTCGGATTACCCCGGCGCATATCGGGGCGAGCCGGGCGCGGACTTCCTGCGCGTCGTCCCGACGAGTTGGGACGAGACCCGCGTGCTCGAAGGCAGGATTGGAGAGTTCATCGTCGTCGCCCGTCGTCGCGGGCGTGAGTGGTTCGTCGGGGCGATGACGAATGAGTCGGGGCGCACGTTGCGACTGCCGCTCGGCTTTCTTAAAAGAGGCGCGTACCTGATAACGGAATACGCTGACGGACGCGATGCTGCGGCCAACCCGAGACAGGTTTCCGCTGCGACGAAGAGTGTGAGGGCGAGCGAGACGTTGACTCTCAGGCTTGCGCCGTCGGGAGGTTATGCGGCTTACCTGACACCTGCGAAATAGGGATTTACAGATGAGTTATGCAG
>JBOGOY010000036.1:0-12325 GCA_050748185.1 Pyrinomonadaceae bacterium | reverse complement strand
CAGCGAGGCTGCGCCTCGCACGGCGGCGTAGCCGCACGGAGGGTGGCACAAGTTCTCGGAAAGGCAGAGCTTTTCCGCACATCAGGCGGCCGGAGCCGCAACGACTGGCTAACTTTTGCCAGAGGTCTAATAAGTTTCCTCAGTTCGTGCTCACCCGCGCTCGTCTCGTTCTGCTTGTCAGGGAAATGACGGACAGCCCTCTGCGCCATCTCACCACGGCACGCGGTACACAAACGTACATACAAACCAGCCGTTCGGTAATATCTTAGCTTCGACCACTCCCCTAAAAATTTAATCGCAGCGACTGGCGCGCCCGTGTGCGTCGTCAGGAGTTGTTTGCCCTTAAAAAGGGTCAGCGCCGCGGGCGTGTAAGCCGTTCCGCGGTGCCTTGTTCACCCGTGCGACCGGAGCGCGGCGCAGTAAAAGGATCACAATGCGACCATCGTCCACCCTCGCAACGGCCGTCGTCTCTCTCTTCATCTTGGGAGCCGCCGCGTTCCCGGCACGCTCCGCTCAGACGGTGGTGCCGGCCGGCAACGGCAAGCTCGCCTTCGCCAGCGACCGCGACGGCAACTACGAAATTTACACAGTCAATCCTGACGGGACCAGTCCGGCGAGACTCACCAACCATCAGGCGGAAGATTACGATCCGGCGTGGTCGCCCGATGGCGCGCGGATCGCCTTCGTCAGCGACCGCGACGGCAGTTCCGAAATTTACGTGATGAATGCCGACGGGGGCGGCCAGCAGACGCGCCTCACCAACAATCAGGCCGGGGATTTCGATCCGGCGTGGTCGCCCGACGGCACGAAGATCGCTTTCACCAGTGACCGCGACGGTAACGAAGAAATCTACGTGATGAGCGCCACCGGCGGCGGCCAGACGAACCTGACCGGGAACGGGGCGGACGACAACTTTCCCGCTTGGTCGCCGGACGGGACCAAGCTCGCGTTCACGAGCGATCGCGACGCGGATTTCGAGATCTACGTGATGGCGGCCAGCGGGGCCGCGCAGACGAACGCCTCTCGCAACGATGCGGACGACTCGTTCCCCGCGTGGTCCCCTGACGGCGCGAAGCTCGCGTTTGCCAGCGACCGCAACGGCCGCTACGAGCTTCATTTGATGAACCCGGACGGCGGCGGTCAGGCGAGCCTCGGCGGCAGCCCGGCGAGGGAAGAGACTTCGCCCGTGTGGTCCCCGGATGGGACCAAGCTCGCGTTCATGGCCGGCGATTTCGTCGGCGGCCAGATCGTGAATAACGACATCCTGACGATGAGCGCCGCCGCCGGCGGCGCGCGCACGAACCTGCCGAACAATTCGGCGGACGACATCTACCCCGACTGGCAGCGCCTCGCGGCCGCGCCGGTTGGCGCCAGCGTGCAGTTTGGCAGCGCCGCTTACAACTTCGGCGAGGGTGCGGGCCGTGCGCTCGTTACCGTCACGCGCACCGGCGACACCTCCGGCGCGGTCACCGTCGGTTACTCGACGGTTGACGACCCGGCCGCGGTGCGCTGCGACGCCGCGACGGGCACGGCCTACGCCCGCTGCGATTACGCGACGACCGTTGACACGCTCACGTTCGCGGCCGGCGAGACGCAGAAGACGTTCGCCGTCCCGCTCGTCGACGACGCGCACATCGAGGGTAACGAGACGTTGCAACTCCGCCTGAGCGGCCCGACGGGCGCGACACTCGGCGCGCAGAGCACGGCCACCCTGACGCTTGCTGACAACGACGCTGCGGGCGCAGCCAATCCCGTGGACGCGCACCAATTCTTCGTCCGCCAGCAGTATCTCGACTTCCTTTCACGCGAGCCGGAAGACGCGGGCTTCCAGTCGTGGTTGGGCGTCCTGAACGGCTGCACGAACCCCTTCAACACCGACCCGAACAGCGCTTCGGCCGGGTGCGACCGCAACAACGTCAGCTCTTCGTTCTTCCGCTCGGACGAGTTTCAGTTGAAGGGGCTCTACGTCTATCTCTTCTACCGCGTGGCGCTCAACCGACGGCCCGAGTACGCCGAGATCGTCTCGGACATGCGCGCCGTGACGGGTGCGACGACTGCGGAACTCAACCAGAAACGCGCCCAGTTCGCCCTGACCTTCATCCAGCGACAGGAGTTCCGCGGCCTCTTCGACGCGAGAAGCAACAATGATTTCGTCGGCGCGTTGCTCGCCCCGCTCGGCGTGACCTCGATCACGACGGCCGATCCGGCGAGCCCAGACGCAGGCGGGCAAGTGACGCTGACACGGGCCGACCTAACCGCCGCGCTCGACAACAACACGCTCAGCCAGGCGCGGGTGCTGCGGGCGGTGGTCCAGAGCCGCGAGGTGCTGGCCCGCGAGTCCAACGGAGCCTTCGTCGCCATGCAGTATTACGGCTACCTGAGGCGCACGCCGGAGAACGAAGGCTATAACGCTTGGCTCAACTATCTGAACCAGAACCCGACCGACTTCCGCACGATGGTCCACGGCTTTCTGAACTCTGTCGAGTACCGCCTCCGTTTCGGGCGGCTGTGAGCTTGACGCCACGTCCGGGTTTATTGCCTGCCGAACGGGGCGACCGTTGTTTGGCAATAGAGTGCCTTTGTCGCGTTGCGAACTATACGGCCACAGCCGGCAGTGCGCCCCACCGCGGGCGACCTGCAACGTAGCGCGTTTCTTGGAAGTTGTTTGAGAAGTCCCTGAAAGGGACACCTTCAATAGCCGTGGGCAACGCCCACGGTCACGATCGTCTGATGTGTCCCGACCCTGAAGGGGTCGCATCGTGCGATGCGACCCCTTCAGGGTCGGGAACCTTGTGCCGCCTGACCGTGGGCGTTGCCCACGGCTATTGAATCACGCCCCTTGCGGGGCTGAGTCGGATTGTTCAAACAATTTCTTAACCAGCAGGAGGGAAATTTCATGTTCGCTACACGCAAACTCTGGCTCACGCTGGCGCTGCTTCTGGTGTTCGGCTATGCCGCGCCCGACAGCGCCCGGGCCGACACCTTTACGTTCACCGGTTCGCCGAACGTGAGCAACCCCGTCAGCATCTTCAGTTTCACCGTCTCCGCGGGGGGGCCGTCCGCCGTCGCGATCAATCTGGCTTCGAGCTTCGATCCGGCGCTGTCCTTCTTCGACATGAACGGCGACACGCTCGAGATCGCCATCGACGACGACGGGCTGCCCCCGTTCACCGCGATGTTGAGCTTGATACTCGATCCCGGCCGCTACTTCGTCGCCGTCACGCCGCTGCCGCTCTTACCCGGCTCGAACCTCGACGAGGGCTTCTTCTTCGCGACCGACGAGTTCGGCAACCCGCTCACCTTCGCCGACTTCGGCTTCACGGCGGGCACGTTCACGCTGACGATTTCGGGCGATAACGTCACGCAGGCCGCTCCGGTTCCCGAACCGGCGACGCTGCTACTGCTCGGCACAGGCTTGACCGGCGCGCTCGCGGCGGCACGCCGGCGGCGCAAAGCTCAGCAGTAGTTCGGAGGCCTCAAAAATTTACCGGGCTCGGCATTCCAGTCCGGCGGTTGTACGAAAAGGGAGGGATTACAGATGCGTTCAAGGTTTACCAGAGGACTATTAACCATCGCCGCCGTCGTCGCCCTGCTGGCGACTTCATTGGTCGTCAACGGCCCGGCCGATCGGCCCGCTCAGGCTTCGAGCCACCGCGAGGCTCCACTCATCATCGCTGATCCGACGGCCGACAACACCGACGTTTACGCCTTCCGCAGCTACGAATCGGGCCGCGAAGGCTTCGTCACGCTGATCGCCAACTTCATTCCGTTTCAAGAGCCTTCGGGCGGGCCGCACTTCTACCTGTTCGACCCGACGGTGCTCTATGAAATCAAGATCGACAACACCGGCGACGGCGTCGAAGACATCACTTACCAGTTCCAGTTCAGGACGCGCTTCGTCAACGGAGATTCGGTGCTCGGTATGGCCTCGCCGAACGAGACGCTTGCGACCGGCGACGTGTCGCGCCTGAATCCGCTCATCACTTCGTTGACCGATCCCGATTACAACGAGCCGCAAACCTATAGCGTGCGCCGCCGGACGGGACCAACCAACGGCATGGTCGGCGGCACGGTGCTCGCCAGTAATCTGATCACGCCGCCGAGCAACATCGGCGTGCGGACGACGCCTAACTACGAGGAAGTGCTTGCGCGTCCGGCGATCTACAATCTGACAGGCGGCGGGCGCGTCTTCGCCGGGCAACGCGACGAAGGATTCTATTTTGATGTCGGCGGACTATTCGACACGATCAACTACCGCAGCGGCGGCATCAGCGACACGGGCGGCGTGGACGGCCTCGCGGGCTTCAACGTCAACACCATCGCCATCGAGGTGCCGATTCAATCGCTGACGCGCAGCGGCGCGGTGCCCACTGGCCCGACCGCGTCGGACGCGGTGATCGGTGTGTGGGCAACTGCCGGCCGGCAGACGACCAGAGTGATCAGGCCGCCGGTTAGCCGGGGCCGTGGCATCACGCTTAACGCCGGTCCGTTTCGCCAAGTCTCGCGGCTCGCTAACCCGCTCGTCAACGAGCTAATCGTTCCGCTTCGTCTGAAAGACACTTTCAACGCGACGACGCCGGCGGGCGATGCGGTGCTCGCGCCGTTCATCCTCGACCCACAACTGCCTCGCCTGATTCAAGCGGCGTTCGCGGCCATCGGCGTCACGATCAATATCCCGCCGCCGCCGCGCAATGATCTCGTGGCGATCTTCGCGACGGGCATCCCGGCCGGGGCCGTGCCCGGCGCGCCGACCTTCACGACGTTTCTTTCGGACGGCCAGCCACACGAGATGATGCGACTAAACGTCGCCATCCCACCAAGCGGCAGCCCGTCGCGGCTTGGACTGCTCGGCAACGACTTGGCCGGATACCCGAACGGGCGGCGCGTGTTCGACGACGTAGCCGCGATCTCGCAGCGCACCGCCGTGGGCGGCACGCCGTTCACGCCGGCCTTTAACGTCTTTCCGAACAACCGTCTGTCAGACGGTGTGTCGAATAACGACGTGCCCTACCTGACGCGCTTCCCGTATCTCGGCGTGCCGCACACCGGCAACGACCCGGCGCGCGGGATGCCGCACGATCACCACACGATCAACATCCAGCCGCCGCTGCCTTAAGTCGGCCCGACGTGGCGTGTCGGTTAATGACTCGAAAGTGACGGGTGACAAGTGACAGGTGACAAGTTAAAACAGCGACGAGTGACAGGTGACAAGCAAGCACTGTCTGTTACCTGTCATCGTGCACCCTTTGCTCCTGTCACCCGTCACTGTTCACTTGTTACGCAGAAGCAAGTTAAAGCTGACGACTCGACGAGTCCGCGCGAGCGGACGGCCAGAGTAAAGCCCCGCGTGGAGCGAGAGCGCAACGCGGGAACCAAGCGCCCTCGCAGCAAGAGCCTGCGCGAGCAGGCGACAGAGGCGCTCACCGCGTCAAGCCTCTGCCGCCCGTTTCACGGGCTTGGGGTATTTTTCAACGCCCTACCCCGGACTGCGGCCTTTGGCCTTCGTCCGGGGCTTTAATCTGGCCGTCCGCTTGCGCGGACTCGTTGACCCCTGCACTTGAAGGTTTGTTTCTGCCTAACAGAACTTCTTAACGAGTTGAATCGGAAGTGGAGCAGTCGTATGTCTCTCGCAAGGAAAATTATCCTGACGCTGGCGGCGATCGGTTTGTCAGCCGCCATCGTCTTCGGCATCCGCGCCGCCGCCAATCGCAAGCAGCCGTCGGCGGATGTCGCGGCGGCGCGGCCACAGCCTGAGAGTCAAAGTGGAATTCAGACGCCAGCCGATGCGCGCATTCAAGCCGCCCAAGAGTTGATTCGACGTGCGAGCACACGCCCCGGCGGGTATAACCAACTCGCCGCCGCCTACATGCAGAAGGCGCGCGAAACCGGCGACTTCAGCTTTAACGCCCGCGCCGAGGCGGCGCTCGACAAGGCCGCGGCCATCGCGCCCGACGACTACGACGCGCTCAAGCTGCGCGCCAAGTTGCTGCTCACCTATCACCGCTTTGAAGCAGCCCTGAACGTGGCGCGACACGCCCAAGCGCAGAGGCCCGACGATCACGACGTGTACGGCGCACTGACCGATGCACTCGTCGAACTCGGCCGCTACGAAGAGGCCGTCGCCGCCGCGCAGCGAATGGTCGATCTCCGCCCTGACAGCGCCGCCTACGCGCGCGTCTCTTACCTCCGGCGTTTACACGGCGACACCGAAGGTGCGCTCGAAGCGATGGCGATCGCGACCAAAGCCGCCGATCCCGGCGACCCGGAGGGCCGCGCTTGGTGTTACGTGCAACTCGGCGACGAATTGATGCAGGCGCGCCGCCCCGTGGAAGCCGACAGCGCTTTCGACAAGGCTCTGTTGATTTTCCCCGGCTACCACGAAGCCTTCAAAGGCAAGGCGCGCGCGGCCGTGACGGCGGGCGATCTGGCGGGCGCGATCGAGTGGTACCGGCGCGCACAGGAGCGCGTGCCGCTGCCTGACACCGCCGCCGCGCTCGGCGACATCTACGCCAAACTGGGACGCCGGGCCGAGGCACAGCACCAGTATGAAATGGTCGAGTTCATCGAGCGGGCCGGCGGCGCGGGCGGCGGTACTTACTCCAATCATTTGGCGCTCTTCTGGGCCGACCACGACGTGAATCTCGGCGAGGCGTTAGCCGTCGCACAGCGCGAGCGCGCGACGCGCGCAGACATCTACACCTGCGACACGCTGGCTTGGTGTCTATACAAGAATAGACGGTCGGAAGAAGCCAAGTCGGCGATCGACGAGGCCACACGGCTCGGCACGCACGACGCCCGCATCAACTACCACGCCGCTCTGATCTACGACGCACTCGGCAAACGCCGCGAGGCCGCGAACTACTTCAAACGGGCGCGTGTGTCCGACTCTTCGCTCGATGTGCTGCTGGCCGATGCGGCGCGGCAAACGCTCGGTGCGGACGAAGCAAGCGACCAACCCGCCCGCGCGGGAAGTTTGATGGCAAACGCCTCCCGCTGAAGGCACGGCAGAAAAGTACGCGGGCGGAAATAATAGATTTCTTGCGATAGTTCGTGGCGAGAGGATGATTGCCACAGAGATCACAGAGCACACAGAGATTCATCGACTGCGATGACACTTTCCTGCCTGCGTGTGCTCTGTGACCTCTGTGGCTAAAATTTTTGCGAGAAATCTAATAAGTCGAGACAAAGGCCGAAACTTGTGCTAGCGTGTGCCACGAAATCAGAAATCGTGTTACCAGATGACGGGGGCGCATGAGCGAAGTCTTACGTTTCGGGGTGAGTATCGAGAGTGAGTTGCTGGAGAATTTCGACGAGTTGGTCGCGCGGCAGGGCTACGCGACGCGCTCGGAGTCTTTGCGCGATCTGATCCGCGACGCACTGGTCCGGTCGCGGCTTGAAGGGCCGGACGAGGCCGCCGACGTGCTCGGCAGTCTGACGCTCGTCTACGATCACCACGCGCACGAACTGACCGAACAGATGGCCGAATTACAGCACGATCATCACGGGCTGGTGGTTTCGGTGCTGCACGTCCACGTCAGCCAAGACGACTGCATGGAGGTCATCGTGTTGCGCGGGCCAGCGAGCGAGGTGCGAACACTGGCCGACACGCTGCTGAGCTTGAAGGGCGTCAAACACGGCCGGCTTTTCGTCACCCTCGCCTCGCGCCAGATCGCCGAACGCGCCGGCGGCCACGCTCATTCACACACACGCGCACAACCACGCGCCCGCGCGCAAGGGACCGGCGCGCGGGAACGGTAAGCCTAAAAATATCAAAGCAGTTTGAGGGAGTCGTCGCCAATTAGCGCCTTGTAATTAAATGTGACCGCGCTCCCAGCGCACAGGCCCGCGCTTTTCGGTGGCGAGTCGCACCCGAACGTAATCCGCTCTGAACTTCATAGTTGCCGGAGGTCGCATTCGATGAGGGCTTTATTGATCGCTTTATGCTTAGTGTCCGCCGCTGCCATGCCGGCGGACGCTCAGGCAGCGGGAGGACGCATCGTCTCGGGCGTCGTCGTCTCGCCGCAAAATGAACTGATCCCCGGCGTGGAGGTCGTCGCCAAGACGCCCGCCGGCGAGCAGCGAGTCAAAAGCGACGGCGAGGGCCGCTTCCGCCTTGAGGTTCCCGCAGGGCAATTGACGTTGCGGGTCGAGGGGAAGAACGTCGCTGCGTTTGAGCGCACGATCAACGCAGGCGAGGCGACCGGCGATTTGCAACTCAGGATCGAGTTCGTGGTGCCGCCGGTGCACGAGTCGGTGGTCATCGTCTCGGCGGCCGTCGATCCGAGCATCGAGCGGCGCAACGACACGGTCTATCGCGAGGGTCTGTTTTTGCGCGACGATCAGGTGTTCCACACGCTGGACGCCGGCATCAACGCCGGCCAGCACGAGGGCGGCGGCAAGTCTCTAGAGATTCGGCGCTTCGGCTTCAACATGGACCACGGCGGCCTGTTCGGCGGGTTGAAGGTATTGGTGGACGACGTGCAGCAGAACTTCGCGACGCAGGGACACGGCCAAGGGTACCTCGGCCAGTTGAAGAGCCTGACGCCCGAACTCGTCGAGGGCGTGGACATCTTAAACGGCCCGTTCAGCGCCGAGTACGGCGACTTCTCCGGCCTCGGCGTCGTCCACATCCGCACGAAAGAGTCTCTGCCTGACGTGCTTACGGCCCGCGTGCAGGCGGGATCGTTCGACACCTTCCGCGGCTTCTTTGCCTACAGCCCGGCGCTCGACAATGCGCGGGCCTTCGTCGCTTACGAAGCATCGCGCACCGACGGCCCGTTCATCAGTCCTCTGCGCTACCGCCGTGACAACGTGACGGGCAACTACACGCGCGACCTCAACGACAAGTCGGCGCTCGGCTTCAAGTTCAACTTCGGGCGCAACGACTTTTTCTCTTCGGGCCAGATTCCGCTGGACGAGGTGACCGCCGGGCGACTCGATCGCTTCGGCTTCATCGATCCGGACAATGGCGGGCGGGTGCGCGCGGGCACGTTCGGCGCTTACTACCGGCGCGAATTCGACGATGGCGGCGTCTTCAAACTGGATGGATTTCTGACCCGTTCGTTGTTCGATCTCTATTCCAATTTCACTTTCTTCCTCAACGACGAAGAGTTCGGCGACGAGATTCAGCAACACGACTCGCGTCTGCAACAGGGGACCAACGCGCAGTATCTCCGCCCCTTCTCGCTTGTCGGCGGGCGGGGCTTGCTGAGGGTCGGCGGCAACCTGCAAGCCTTCCAGACCAACGTCGGGCTCTATCCTTCGATCAATCGCAGCCCGAACCGCGCGGAGGTGACGCGCGCGAGCCTCGACGATTGCCCCTTCAACGATAACCCCGCGCAGGCGGGCCTGCCGGATCGCTTCAACAGCCAGTGTTTTCTGCTAACCAGCGCCGATGCGCGCGTGACCAACGCCGGCGCTTACGCGCAGCAGGCGCTCGACTTGTTCGACGGCCGCTTGCACCTCGAAGGGGGCCTGCGCTTCGACTATTTTCGCTTCGACGTGGATGACAAAATCCGCCCCGTCTTTTCCGGCACGGAAGGCGCGGGCCGCTTCCAGCCGAAGGCGAGCGCGGCCTACACGCCTTTAACCCGCTTGCCCTTGACGCTGCACTTCAACTACGGCCGCGGCATCAGCAGTCAGGACGCGCGCGGCGTCGTGCAGCGTCCCGAAAGCCCGAAGGTCGCGACGACCGACTTTTACCAAGCCGGCACGTCGCACAACTACAAGCGCGTGTCGGTGACGACCGACCTGTTCCTGATCGACAACTCGAACCAGCAGGTCTATATCCCCGACGACGGGAGTATCGAGTTTGCCGGTCCTTCACGCGCCTACGGCTTCGAGATCAAGAACTCGGTGCGCTTCACACGCAGCCTGACTTTCAACGGCGGCGTGACACGGGTCATGAACGCCTTTTTCCGGGGGACCAATCCGCGCGAGTACGTGGACAGCGCGCCGCACACGGTCGCCAACGCCAGCCTGACGCTCTCGGACTGGCGCGGCTTTTCCGGCTCGCTGCGCTACCGCCACACGAGCAACTACCGGCTCGACGCGCTCGACGCTTCGCTCCGCGCGGCGGGGCTCGACGTGGTCGATCTGTATGTGAGTAAAAGATTGAACCGGCGGGTCGATCTCAACGTGGCGTTCGACAACCTCTTCGACAAGCGCTACTTCGAGACGCAGAACTTTTTCGAGTCGCGCCTGCGGCCGGGCGACGAGCCAGCCGAGCGCATCCACGCCACGCCCGGCCACCCGTTCGGCGTGACTGTAGGAGTGACGTTCAGGCTGTTCGCGAAGAATTGAGGCGGGGCGGGTGTATCCGTGGCAATGGATTGTGGCGGATCGCGGCAGGTAAGCCTGTAGTTGTCAGGCTGGGTTGGGCCGTGAACGCCCTATGGTACATGGACGATCGTTTTGAGCTGCGGAGCAGCGGCAGATTAGTAGCCCACAGCGTAAGCTGTGGGTGAGCGACGGATTTGATTGTAAGAGCTACGGAGTAGCGAAAGAATCTGCGCCGGAGATAGTTCTGTCGCTCTGGGGGCTCTGAATTCTTTTTTCGCGCCGTCCCCATAGCTCATGCTATGGGCTACTGTTCTGACGCTGCTCCGCAGCTAATCGTCCCCGCCGCGTGGGATGAATTAATAAAGTTCAAGCAACTCCAAGCGGCCCGCTGGG
Organism: Pyrinomonadaceae bacterium; assembly: GCA_050748185.1. GTDB lineage: Bacteria > Acidobacteriota > Blastocatellia > Pyrinomonadales > Pyrinomonadaceae > JACCRA01. The sequence goes on along the minus strand of JBOGOY010000036.1, from coordinate 1,651 downwards.
GTGTCGCCTTGCGCGGTTCACTTCCCGACCGCCTCTTCTTTCTCCATCACGACGCTCCGCACCAAATCGGCCCGCCGCTGTGCCTCCTGCGCTTTTTGGATGACTTGTTCGGCGGCGCTCCGGTTGTGCTCGCTCAGGTGCTGGCCCATCTGGCGCATCAGCATCACGCCCTCTTCGACGGCGCGGATCGCGTTCCAAAGCGAGTCTTCGACCTTTTCGTTGATGTCGGCCAGCAAACTGTCGGCTGAGTAGGCGTGCCCGGTGTGACAGCGAAAGCGGATGTGTTCCCCCTCTTTCAACTGCAACAATACGCCGTGGCACTCCAAGCAGGTGTACAGCGACGGGTCGCCGAGCTTGAGGACGCCGGCGTCTTTGCTCTTTTCTTCTTTCGCGATCCTGATTTCGATCTCCATCTCTTCCGGCACTTGGTACGCTCCTTCCTCCTCGGCCGGCGCGCTCGTCAGTCGCGCCAGCAGCGGAGCGATCTCCGCCATGGGGAGGCAGTGATCCACACTTACGTAATTCATCGCGTTGTGGGGCATTGAAGGGTAGAGAGCTTCGTGCGGGTCTTGCACAACCGCGGTGCCGCCGAGTCGCTTGATGGCCCAGAGGCCGGCGGCCCCGTCGTCCAAGTTGCCGGTCATGATGACGCCGATGGCGCGCGGGCCGTAAACCTGCGCGGCCGAGCGGAACAGCGGATCGACGGCGGGGCGGAAGCGGTTCTCTTTGGGGCCGCGCGTCACGCGGACCGTTCCGGGTTCGACGAGCAGGTGATAATCAGGCGGCGCGACGTAGATGCGGCCCGGTTGAATGCGCTCGCCGTCTTCCGCGTTGGCCGCCGGCAGCGGCCCGGCGCGTTCGAGGATGTCGCCGAGCACTCCCGGCGATTGCGGCGAGGTGTGGAGCACGACGAAGACGGGGGCGGCGAAGTCTTTCGGCAGCCCCCCGACCAGCGTCCGCAAAGCGTCGATGCCGCCGGAGGAGGCTCCCACCACCACAATGAATTCGTTGGCCGCCATTGCGAAACCCTCCTTTGCGTCAACGGCCGCACCGGCCGTCGGCCTCCGAAAAGTCAGTGCGCTTTGGGATTGATAAAGGTGGGCGTGTTATATCACACCGGCGACCGACGCCTGAGTAAATAAAATGGAGACTGTGCGCCGATTGCCGTTCTGCGGCGCAATTTGCATCCGTTTCAAGTATAATGCCGCCATACATAAGGCCCGAGGGATGACACTTCTGTCTCCGACCAGTCTCAAGTTTTTGCCCTGATCATCAAGCTCAAAAACGCGCGCGGGTTTTTATCACTTCTGCCGCACACCGATCGCCACAAAGTAGTAAAGGGGAACCAAGATGAGTGACACTGAAGGCGGCATCGAGCCCGGCGGCGCGGAGCCGGCGGGGCGAAGAAATGGCGACGACTTTTTGATCGTCGGGCTCGGAGCCTCGGCCGGCGGCATCAAGGCGTTTAAGGAGTTCTTCGCCCGCGTGCCCACCGACAGCGGCATGGCTTATGTTGTCATCCTGCACCTCTCGCCTGAGCACGACAGTAAGCTTGCGGAGATTCTGCAAACGACGGCCCGCATCCCGGTCACGCAGGTTCAAAAGGAGGTCCGCATCGAGCCGAATCACGTCTATGTCATTCCGCCGAACC
>JBOGOY010000035.1:0-12431 GCA_050748185.1 Pyrinomonadaceae bacterium | reverse complement strand
GATCCGCACCGCGCCGTCCGCCGGGTTGACCGCAAACTGGATGTTCGAGCCGCCCGTCTCGACTCCGACTTTGCGGATCACCCTGATCGCGATGTCGCGCAAGTGCTGGTATTCGACATCCGTCAAGGTCTGCGCCGGCGCGACCGTGATCGAGTCGCCCGTGTGGACGCCCATCGGATCGAAGTTTTCAATCGAGCAGATGATCACGACGTTGTCTTTCAAGTCGCGCATCACTTCCAACTCAAACTCTTTCCAGCCGAGGATCGACTCTTCGATCAAAACTTCGTGCATCGGCGACGCCGCCAAGCCGCCACGCACGATCTCTTCAAATTCTTCTGGGTTAAAGGCGATGCCGCCGCCCGTCCCGCCCAGAGTGAAAGACGGGCGAATGATCGCAGGGTAGCCCGTGGCTTCGACCAACTGCTCGGCCTCGGCCCACGTCCGCGCGAAGCCGCCGCGCGGCATCGGCAAGCCTTCTTGGTCCATCGCCTGCTTGAACAGACGCCGGTCTTCCGCGACCTTCACCGCCTCACGCTTCGCCCCGATCATCTCGACGCCGTATTCTTCAAGCAGCCCCGCGTCGGCCAACGCGACGGCGAGATTAAGCGCGGTCTGACCGCCGACGGTTGGCAGCAAGGCGTCTGGCCGCTCGCGCCGGATGATCTCTGAAACGGATTCGACCGTCAGCGGCTCGATGTAAGTGCGGTCGGCCATCTCAGGGTCGGTCATGATCGTCGCGGGGTTCGAGTTGACCAGCACGACCTCGTAGCCTTCTTGCCGGAGCGCCTTGCACGCCTGCGTCCCCGAATAGTCGAACTCGCACGCCTGACCGATGACGATCGGGCCTGAGCCGATGATCAGAATCTTATGGATGTCCGTGCGTTTGGGCATGAATCTTCGCTTTGATTGAACGGATTTGACAATATTGTTGGCGCTGTTAAGTCGTGGCATTATACCGAACGCGCGCGCGGAGAACTAAGGGGTTTGAAGCTTCTGGCAAAGAGCGTGTCTCAACAGCCCCGTGAGGGGTGAAATGTTTGTAGCTGACGATGTTTTATTTTCCCTCCTCAGCCACGGAGGGCGACAGGTCACATTTCGCTCCTGACGGAGCTAAACATCTCATCAGGGTGGCTAGCGGCCTACAGACATCCCGCTCCTCCGGAGCTTAGGATAAGTTGACTCTTGAGATACGTTCTTGACTTCCAGCCGCCGCGGACGCGCTCTGATACAGAGTTCGACGCCGCCTGAAATTTTCTAATGCCCTTTAACACACAAGGGACTCGCGCACTTTGCCGCTCACATCGGCATAAAGCGCCGATACGGGGATTAAGCTGAATCCTTCCGCTTAATCAGTAGTTAGGCGGCTAAGTAGAAATGTTATGACAAAGAAAGAGCCATATAACATCCAAACCGAAGAAGATTTAAACCAAGTGTTGGAAGCCATAGATAAGGAACTGCGGGATGAAGGTGTCCCTGTAACTGCGCGCCAATTGAAAGGATGGCTGAAATTTTCCTCGCGTTTTGGCTTGGGATTAAAAATGAGTGATCCATTGTCACAGAAGGTAATGGATTGGTTTGAGGTTAGATACGGCGACAAACTTAAAATTGATTATGCTACAGGCGAAATTGCCGTCATGATACGCGGTGATTTGTTCAAAATGCGCGTTCCGACGATGTACGGCACGGTACAAGTTATCTGTGATCCGCGCTTTTGGATGGATAAGCTTGGCATGCAAATCGCGGTGAACGAAAATGGCCCTCTCCCAGTAGTGAACGTATTGAATTGCATAGATGAGTTGACGGAGAGTTACGCTTTAACATTCACCTTAGATGAGCAGCGTGAACTTTTCCAAATCTTTCAATTTGCTAATGAGGCGAGCCAAGCTATTGATAAACCCTCAGGTGCCCCATTCATCAATGAAGCAAAAGGTGATATTCAAGCCTCAATTGCACACTTATTTGAAGAACGTCCTCAGTTTGGGCTTTCTAAATGGGCTTCGTTGCAAGCGGTCGAGAAATTCATCAAAGCATTTCTTTCTAAGATGGGAGTAACTCCGCCGTTTACCCATGACCTTCAAAGATTAGCAATTATGGCGGCGTCACATGGGCTCGCTCAGCTTGCGCCCGCTGATTTAGGTAAGATTCAATGTTCAGCAGAGGTAAGATATGGGCGGATTGTTGTATCCGCTCAAGAAGCGATTGAAGCGCATCATACGGCTCTAAAAGTATGTTCTGAAATCGCAAGAAGTCTGTAGCGTCGCCGCCCAACAACGGCATGCACCCGACCGTGAATAGCGCGGCTCTCATCCGCGAGGCGCTGTGCTTGATACGTTGGACGCGCGGCGGGTGATGCCGGGCGTTATGCGTCTACCTTATGCAAACGTCAATTAAATCGAGAACACTCTCTACAAAATCCACAGGCGCTCGCTCAACAAACTTCGCACGCCGCATCGCGTAATCTACCGATTTCACCTGCTCAACCATCACAAACCCTGTCAAAGATGATGTGCCCGGCACTGCGAGGTGGAACGGAAATCCCCGGTCTGTGTTTGTCACGGGGCAGACTATCGCCAACCCTGTATGCTGGTTAAAGAGATCGTTGCTGATTACCAGCGCCGGCCGCCTCCCTTTTTGTTCATGGCCGGCCTGCGGATCAAAGGAAAGCGCGATGAAGTCGCCTTTTCGCGGGATGTAGCGTGGTGGCACTTACCACTCCTCCTTGCCCACAGGCGGCCCGAAATCTTCTTCTCTGGCTTTGTATCCTTTCGGAATTAGCTTAACCAAGTCGTCAAGCTTATATTTGGGGCGAGTCACTTTCTTGACGATGATTTGCTGCTCGCCGACAATGACCTCGACGTCATCACCGACGGCAATGTTGGCGAGTTCGAGGACTTGTTTAGGGAGGCGGAGGCCTTGGCTGTTGCCCCACTTCTGAACTTTAGAGATCATCATATGCGCTTCTCCATCTGGGCCAGCCGATGTATACACTTAACCAAAGGGACTCGTCAATCCTGAAGCTCTGCCGCATAAGAGCGACATGCACCCGACCGCGAATCACAATGCCTCTCATTGAGAACTTGTCCGTACTGAGGTTGAATGCGCGGCGGGTGATGCCGGGCGTTAGGCGCCGGAGAGGCGAATGAAAAAGGAAAGAAGATCGATTTCAACAGAATAAAGAAGTGTGAAGCGAAAGAAGGTCAACACTCAAGCCGAAGTCATTCATTGAAAGTAAGAGACTCTTCAGATAATGGTTTAGGTTAGGAGGGTTCTGGTTCTATGAGATATTCGTATTGCTGCTGTTGTGCAATCACAGTGCTCATTCTCTTAGTTGTCGGGAAGGCTCAGATTCCTGCTGATAAGCTTGGGCCCCCGTCTTATGCTTTCGTAAATGGCCTCTGGTTTGACGGGAAATCATTTAAGCCTTTGACAGTTTATGCTGTTGATGGTCGCTTCACGTTTCGGAAGCCCACGCATGTGGATCGGAATCTCAATTTGAAGGGAGCCTATGTGATCCCGCCTTTTGCCGAAGCACACAACCACAACCTGATCACCGAGACTCTGGTCAACGAAATGGTCCCAAGATACCTAAACGAGGGCGTCTTCTACACCAAGATGCAGAGCAGCCTGCCGCACTTTTCCGGCCAGATTCTTCATCGCCTCAACCGAGATGATAGTGTTGATGTTGTATTTGCAAATGGGCCTCTCACTGCTACCGGGGGACATCCCGTAGCGCTCCGAGAACGACTGTTAGAGCGAGGGATCTACCCCGGGTTCACCAAAGAAAACCTCAATAATCAGGGTTACGTTTTGATTGATAGCGAGAGTGACTTGGAGAAGAAGTGGGCGATGATTTTGAGTTTTCGTCCTGACTTTATCAAAACGGTGTTGGTTAATTCGGAGGATTATCAAAAGCGAAAAGATGATCCCGCGTATTTTGGCCAAAAAGGATTGGACCCACAGCTCCTCCCGAAGATTGTGGCTAAAGCCCACTCTCACGGTTTGCGAGTTTCAGTTCACGTCAACACAGCAACTGATTTTCACCATGCCGTAATGGCCGGCGCAGATGAGCTCGCCCATCTGCCAGGTTCTCTCAGCCCAACCTACATCAAGCCAGAAGATGCCAAGTTGGCAGCAGAGAAAGGAATAGTTGTTGTGACTACGGCTAGCTTGGCTTTGCGGAGGAAGGCACAGAGTGAGCTTTACGAAAAAATCCGTGCGGCGCAAATTGTCAATCTTGCGCTTCTTCATAAGAGCAGCGTCAAGATCGCCATCGGTAGTGACGACGTTGAGCAAACTTCGCTCGGAGAAATGGAGTATCTGAAAGAGCTTGGTATGTTCGACAACCTCACGCTTATAAAGATGTGGACGGAGAACACTGTAAAGACAATCTTTCCATCGCGAAAAGTCGGCGCCTTGCGTGAGGGTTATGAGGCTAGCTTCGTCGCCCTTGAGGGAAATCCTTTGAAGGACTTCGAGAACATCAGGAAGATTAAGTTCAGACTTAAGCAAGGGTATTCTCTTGAGCGCTAGGCTTGGTTTTGAAAGACAGACTTAGAGAGGCGAGAGAAAACCGATACTTAGTTGACGAGCAAGCGGCTCAAGTCTGAGCAATATAACGGCGCCTAACATTCGCATGGAGCCGACTCGCTTACGCTCGCGGCTCATGCGTGGCGTTAGGCGTCTAGCAGTCTGAAAGAAGTGAAGGATGACAGATACACAAAAGAACTATCCTTATGTAACGCGCCTGAATGTGTTCTATAACCCGCTGGAACTGGTGGACGTGCCGGCTTTGGTCGCGGCCTGCACCGACCGCTGGTACAACCAGACGCTCTGCCGCGTTACGATTCGGTAGTGCCGCTCGGCGTCGTGCAGGGTGAATATCACTGGCATAAGCACGAGACGGAGGACGAGTTCTTCTATGTGGTCGCGGGGCAGTTCTTCATTGATTTTGAGGAGCGCACGCTGGAATTATCGCCGGGACAGGGGGTCGTGGTTCCGAAAGGGGTCATGCACCGCCCGCGAGCGCCGGAGCGAACGGTGATTCTGATGGTGGAGGGCGCGGGCATCGTGCCGACGGGCGACGCCTAACAGCAGTCACCCGACCGCGAATCAGTGGGCCTCTCATCGCTAGGCTTGTCCGTAGCGGCGTTGAATGCGCGGCGGGTGATGTCGGGCGTTATGCGGCGGCGGAATTTAACCCTATTTACACGGAACGGAGGCGTGATGAGCGTACCCACTAGGTTCTTCAAGGTTGCAAGCGTCTGCGCTTTGGCAACCGCGCTCACGACTTTGGCGATTCACCTCCTGCCTGAGCTTTGGGCTGACGCTGACACGTTCGAGGAACAACTTCAACTGCGGCGCAATTCCATCTACGTGATTCGCTTGTGGGTCGTAATTTTCCATTGCCTCCTCGTTGTCGTGTCCATGTTTGCAGTAGGAGTCCACAGACTGCGCGCTACGCCCGTTCTTGTCAGCTTTGGATTTCTTGGCTTCCTCTTCTTCACTTTCACCGAAATGCTCAGGACATCGCTTGTCATCTTTGCGCTCAACAGAACGTGGCGCGCGGGTTATGAAGTTGCCACCGATGAAGCCACTCGCGTAACTCTTCGGGCAACCATTGGAGCGTTTTCAGGAATCAACGCTGCTTTGTTCTTCCTTTTCTCGACCGCATTCATCATTGGACTTGTCTGTTATGGTTTTGCCCTTCTCAGAGCTACAGGCGGTGAGCAGAAAATTGGAGTGCTTTTACTTTTGTGGGCAGCGCTAAGTGTCCCCGGTTATGTGGATACCGTTACGGGGGTGCAGACGGTCTCTATGTACTTTGAATGGGTGGGACCATGGTTTCAGCCGATTGCGCGCGCGCTGATAGGCGTTTGGTTATGGAAAGTGAGTAACCTTCCGGTTTCAACTAGCACCGCATAACGCCGCGCTTGCAGCCGATGTCTCGATTGCGTGCTTCTCAAGATGTTACCTCGCGTCGCTAATTGAATGCCTGCACTCGGCGCGGCTGAAGCGTGGCGTTATGATGCCCTCTCTGGCGCAGGCAAGCATTCTGAAGAGTGAATTGATTGAGCAGATTAGAAAGGAGATTATAGATGTCATCGCTGCCAAGTTATTACATGAGCGCGGAGGAATATTTGAGCATTGAGCGTAAGGCGGAACACAAAAGCGAATATGTTGACGGACTGATGTATGCGATGGCTGGCGGCAGCGAACGCCACAACTTAATTGCGGCTAACATTATCATTTCCATCGGGGTACAACTTAGAAATCGCCCGTGCCGTGTCTATCCCAGCGATTTGAAGGTGAGAGTGCCAAACTCAAAAAGGTTCTTTTATCCGGATGTGTCAGTGGTTTGTGGAGAGACCAGATTTGCAGATGACGAGCGGGATGTAATTCTGAATCCCATCCTCATTGTAGAAATCTTATCCGACAGTACAGCAGCTTATGATCGAGGTGTGAAGTTTCTTTCCTATCAGCAAATTGAATCTTTACAGGAGTATCTGTTAGTTTCGCAGGATGAGGTGATGGCTGAACATTACGTCAGGCAGAATAATGATGCTTGGATTTACACCAAAGCCATCGGTTTAGCAGAAACAATCATCCTGCCTTCGATAGAATGTGAAGCCGCGTTGAAAGATATTTACGACAAGACGACTCTATCACCCGTTTGATACACTCATGTCCGTGCAGTCAACACGCAAGCAATTTCTCGTTACAGAGCCCTGACAAGCGGGGCCTGAGTTGTCCTAAACTTTTCGCCGGTCGTTCCACACTAACAGCATGAATAACCTGAACAATCTTTTCGAGAAAAACCGCGCATGGTCGGCCCGGATGAGTGAGGCAGACCCGGAATTCTTTCAGCGTCTGTCGCGCCAGCAAGCGCCTGAGTACCTGTGGATCGGGTGCTCGGACAGTCGCGTGCCGGCCAACGAAGTCGTGGACCTTGCGCCGGGCGAGTTGTTCGTCCATCGCAACGTCGCCAACGTCGTGGTTCACACAGACCTCAACTGCCTGTCGGTGCTGCAATACGCCGTCGAGGCGCTCAAAGTGAAACACGTCATCGTGTGCGGCCATTACGGGTGCGGCGGCGTGCAGGCGGCCATGTTGAACCGCAAGCTGGGCCTCATCGACAACTGGCTGCGACACATTCAGGACGTGATACAGAAACACCAGACGTTGCTCGACAGCCTCGAAGACGAGACGCAACGCCTACGCCGTCTGTGCGAGTTGAACGTCGTCGAGCAGGCCTTAAACGTGTGCCAGACGACCATCGTGCAACAGGCTTGGGAGCGCGGGCAGGCGTTGGCGGTCCACGGATGGATTTACGGGCTCGATGACGGGCTGTTGCGCGGGCTCAACGTCTGCGTCACCTGCCCGGAAGAGGCTGGTTCGATTTACGAATCGGCTGCTACGTTCATCGAGTAGGAGCGGAGGGCCTTTGGGACAGGTCGCGCAGCGAATGTGCGACCTTTGGCAGTTAGCCCAAGCCGGGGAGAGCACGGCGTCAACGCACCCGCTCGCTAACGCTCGCGGTATGGCGCCAGCGCCCGCCGCCACGCACACAGTACCGCGAGCGTTAGCGCGCGGGTCGCAAGTCCCGTTATGACTCTTGTCTCCCTAAATCAGTCTTGATGAGATTGGGACAGAAGCAAAAAGATGCTCCACGAAACCACACGAAACCAAACACGAAAGTCGCTGGCGTTGCTTCGTGTTTGTTCGTGTGATTTGGTGGAGCATTTCCGGGTGGTGTCCCCCTCTCATAAGCGTCGATTCAGACCAATCACGGAACAATCATGGTGACACTGGAAACTGAACGGCTCGTCCTGCGCCACTTTCGCGAGGACGATTTCGAGGCTTACGCGCGCATCAACGCCGACCCAGAAGTGATGCGCTTTCTCGGTGGTCAGGTGATGTCGCGGCTCGAAGCGTGGCGGCACATGGCGATGCTCGTCGGCCACTGGCAACTGCGCGGCTACGGCCATTGGGCCGTGGTAGAGAAAGCGACGGGCGCGTTTGCCGGCCGCCTCGGCTTTCACAATCCCGAAGGCTGGCCCGCTTTCGAGATCGGCTGGACGCTCGCGCGCGAACACTGGGGCAAAGGTTACGCCACCGAAGGCGCAACCGCCGCACTCGATTATGTCTTCACCGAGATGAAGCGCGAGCACGTCATCAGTCTCATCCACCCCGATAACGTCAATTCGATCCGCGTCGCTGAACGACTCGGCGAACGTCTGGAAGGCAAGACCGGACTCTTCGGCATCGAAGTCTCGGTTTACAGCCTCGACCGCGAGACGTGGCTCGCCTCTCGTTGATTTCCGCCGCCATACCAAACATGCACCGCGCCAAAAACAGACGACGACCGGCGACATGGCGGTTCATGATCGCTTCTTACTGATTAAAGGGTGCGGAAGTGCGACTTGGAGTTAAGTTTGTTGTGAGTCGTAGCGGCGGCGGTAGTCGTCGCCTTCGAGTTGGACGGTGCGGCACATCTCGAAGAGGCGCGAGCGGAGGCGGACGCCGATGCGATCTTCGAGCGTCTCGTCGGCGGGCGCGCGACGCGCGTCGAGATAGTTGGTGGTGAAGATGGTGAGTTTGCGATCGTTGTAGCGCGTGCCGATGATGTTCATCATCGTGTCCTTCACCCAGTCGGTCGGTTTGGACGCGCCGAGTTCGTCGAGCACCAGCACTTCGGCCTGATAGACCGGCGCGAGCACACCCAACTCCGAAGACTTGGAGACGGGGTTGTACGAATCCTGTATCTCTTTGAGGAGCGTCCCGAACTCGTAGAAGAGGCACGGCACACCTTTATCCAGCAACCCCTTCAAGATCGCGACGGCGAGATGCGTCTTGCCGACTCCGACCGTCCCCATGAAAAGCAGACCGCGCTCGACCGCGGGGTACTCGCGCACCAGACGGAAGGCGTAGTTGAAAGCCTTTAGTTGCGAGCCGTTGCCCTGCGAAGGATAGTAGTTCTGGAGCGAGCAGGCGTCGTAGCGGCGCGGGATGCGCGAGGTGTCGAGCAGTTTGCCCTGACTATTCTGATCACGGCACGGACAGCGGCGCGCGCCTTTGCCGGGCACGACCTCCATCCCTGAGCCGTAGCAGCGGGGGCACGCTGCCGCGGGCTCTTCCTGCGCTTGTTGGAAGAGCGGGGGGTCTTCTGCCACGCGGCCCTTTTCGGGCACGGCGAACAGAGGTCTGGAATTGGCTTTATCTGCGGACGACATCCTGCGAAACATCTAAGACGGTTGAGTTAAAACCGGGAGCGTGAACGTGTGGGACTGCTCTGAGCCTTCATGCGCGACCTTGTTTGTGCGAGTTGCCATTCACCCGCCGAGAAACGCGGCGGATTATAGCACCCGCGAAACAGAATTCAAGGCCGATGATCGTGTGTGGTGAAATACCCTCGGTATTAGCGCAAAATTAATTTTGCGGGTGACGCACGGCGATCGATCGCGGGCGAAAAGGACTTCAAGCGCTACAGAGCTTCGCCACAAAGACACAAAGAAGAACCTTCACTGCTTCGGGCTGGAAGGCAATTTTGTCTTGACTTCGTGTCTTTGTGCCTTTGTGGTCATCCTCCGTGTGCACGTGATCTAACAGCCACCCCCTCCGCCTTGATACACGTTCCGCCACTGGGCGCGCTGCTTCTGGTAGATGAAGTAGTCGTGACTCTCGTAGTAGCTGCCCATGACGAGCACCTCCGCCGTCCCGTCTCCGTCGAGGTCGAGCACATCGACGAGCCGGCGCGTCTGCGCTTCGGCCTCGGCGCCGGCGTGATACCAAGTGTGAGCGGGCCGGTAACTCACGCCCTTCAACTCGAAGATCATGAACAGCGCGTGCTGGGTGTAGTCGCCCGCGACGGCCGAGAAGCTTCCAATCAATTCGGCCTTGCCGTCCCGTTCGAGATCGACGGCGGTCAGATTGATCGTCTCCATTTTTTTGACGAGCGCGTCGGGCACGCGCCGCTGTTTGTAAGCTGCGCGTGCGAGCGCGTGCGCCGAAGCGCGTTCCGCTTCAGTCGGTGCGCGGCGCGTGTGCGACTCGCGCCCGAGCGCGCCCGAGTCGGTCGCCAGCGCGCGCACCTCGCCGCCGAGTTTGACCGACCCTTGCGCCGTGACGCTCGCCGTATTCGACACGCAACCGGGCTCGATGGCTTGCACGACGCTGACCGACCCGACTTCGCCGCCGCCAAACAGCATCCGGTATTGCCGCTGCGGGCGGTAATATTCGCTCACGAACCGGCGGTACGACTCGGCATCGGCCACGTCGTCTCCGCCATTGGGTGGGGCCGTGAAACGCCCGCCGCCACCAAGCAACACGATCGGATCAATCAGTGTCTCGCCGTTCTCCCACTTCTCGACCACGAAGACGACCGCCCGCTGCTGCGCCCCCGACTTCGCCGGCGCTTTCGCGCGCGGCGCGGTCTGCGCCTGTAGGGTCATCAGCAGGGGGCAGGCGAGCAAGAGAGAGATTAATGCCGGGACAGTTCTTCGCATCGTCTTTGCACCTCAGTTCATCGATTGAAACGGGCTCAGAGTTCGGGCGCGGGCCTCGCCCTCGGAAAGGGTCGTCGCCGCGGCGACTCAGACGGGTTTGCCGCTCGCTCCTTAGATAACGCGGAGCAGCAGATCGAGGGCGAGAACGAGCGCGGCCAGTGTGATCAGAGAGAGCAGCAACCAGTGGGGCCAGCGCAGGACGTAGCGGCGGCAGGCTCGGCATTTGATGCCAGCCCCGCGTAAAGGCCGGGCGCAATAAGAACACTTGGGAGTTGAGGCCATGATTACTCGAAAGTGACAAGTGACAAGTGACAAGTGACAAGCCAGAGTGAAAGATGGTGCGATTGGCGTGAGCCGATGGGCTGACTCTCACTCAGTATTTTCGGCCTCCCACTCTGTTCAATGTCGCACCACAACCAGAGCATCCTGTCACCTGTCACTGTTCGCCTGTCACTTCTGAGATGATTAGTTCGTCACGAAGAATGCCACGGATGACAGCCCTTTTCAAGGCGCACCTTTGAAGGAACCGGGCCTTCCCGCGCAGATGCGGCCACGGCTTTTATGCTATAGTTTTTTCGATGTCAACACACGCTGACAGGCAGAGGTTTTAGCGCCGCCGTCTCGTCCGAAGACGCGGGCACTCGCCCCACCACATGAGTATCTGGGAAGACTTATTACGCAAACTCGGGATCGGCGACGACTTCGCAAATAGAAGTCCGCTTCGCGTGTTCCTGCTCGACGACGACACGCTCCGCCACGAATGGTTCACCAAGCGGTTCGCCGCCGACCAACTCGACATCGCCGTCGAGCCACAGCACGCCATCGAGTTGCTCGCCGGCAACTCTTACGACGCCATCTTCCTCGATCACGATCTGCTGCCGGAACACTACGACACGCTGAATTCGCGCGATGACGAGCGCACCGGATACGCCATCGCCTCTTGGCTCGCCGCGCGCCCGGCGTTACAGGCGGGCGCGACCATCCTCGTCCACACGCGCAACGCCAACGGCGCGCTGCGAATGGTCGAAGCGATGCGCCGCGCGGGACGAGCCGCGGAGTATGTCCCTTTCCCACACCTCGGCCACAAGATTAAGAGCTACTGGAAGAGGTGAGACGCCGGCCGCCGGCACCGCCCACCATGACGAAACTTTTACCGCCCATCACACCCGATGAAGATCAGAAATCATTTCATGACGCGCATTTCGCTGGTCGCTATGAGTTGCCTCGCTTTGGTTCCCGGCGTCACGGCGCAGGACGCCTCGCAAGCCAAAGCCCTGCTGTCGCGCCCGCAAATCGAGGCGGCCTTCGCGCACATCGAGAAAAACCGCGAGCCGATCCTGCGCGAGTGGGCCGCGCTCACCGAGATCAACGCGCCTTCCGGCAAGGAACGCGAGCGCGCCCTGTTCGTCGAGAAGTTGCTGCGCGGGTACAAGCTCGACAACATCCACTTTGACCGCGTGGGCAACTTGGTCGCGGTTCGCAAGGGCACGGGCGGTGGCCCCTCGGTCGTCTTCGACGCGCACCTCGACACGGTTTTTCAGGAGGGGCTGAAGATCAAGACCTCGATCCGTGATGGCAAAATCTACGGCCCCGGCGTCGGTGACGACACGCGCAACATCGAGGCGCTGCTCGCCACCATTCGCGCGCTCGACGCGGCCGGGGTCAGAACCAAAGGCGACCTCATCTTCGTCTTCACGGTCGAGGAAGAGACAGCTCTGCGCGGGGCGCGCGAGTTCGTCAGGGACAACAAAGGGAAGATCGATCATTACATCGCGCTCGACGGCGGCTACGAAGGCTTCACCTACGGCGGCATCGGGATCAACTGGTATCGACACCATTTCATCGGGCCGGGCGGTCACACGCGCTCGCGCACGCCGCCTTACTCGGCGACGCTGCCGCTCGCCCGCGCCATCGCGCGCATCTACGAGT
>JBOGOY010000034.1:0-12456 GCA_050748185.1 Pyrinomonadaceae bacterium | reverse complement strand
TCCTCGGCGTGCCGTAAGCTCTTCATCCTGTGCGGTTTCCGTCTTGCGAGCGGCAGGCGGTTTCTGCTACTGTACATGGCGAGTTCTCAATACGAGGCCGATTGTCTCTGGTCCCCAAGACGGAACGCTACTGGGACGGTCGCCGCCTGTCGCAGCACGAGGTGAACAGTTTTGACGATGACGAAAGCAGAGTTGGTCGAGGATGTCGCCCGTGCGGCCGAGTTGACCAAGAAGGACGCCGAACGGCTCGTCGAGATCGTCTTCGAGAGCATCATCGAAACGCTCAACAAGGGTGAGAAGATAGAATTGCGTGGCTTCGGCAGCTTCCGTGTGCGCTCGCGCGGCGCGCGGCGCGGGCGCAACCCTAAGACCGGCGATCCGGTGAACATCCCCGCCAAGCGCGTGCCGTATTTTAAGCCGGGCAAAGAGTTGAAAGAACTGATTAATGAGGAGAACGGCTCCGCCCCCGAAGCCTCGACCCCGGAGCCGTCCGGCGCTGCGCCCTCAGACTCTCCCACCGCCGCGCCCACTTCCGGCGAAGGGAATCAGGGGTCACAGACTCCGCCCGCCGCTTTGACTTAAGACGTTTTAAACAATTTACAGGGCAAGCGAACGTGGACAGGCTCTGGACCCCTTGGCGCTACCAGTACATCACCGGCGAGAGCGGCGAGAAGACCAACGAAGCCGCCGATAACGCCTGTGTCTTCTGCGCCCTCGCGGGGGACGACGCACACGACGAGCGAAACTTCGTCCTTCACCGCGCGTGTTTTAATTTCGTGGTTCTCAACCTCTACCCCTACACCAGCGGCCACCTGATGGTCGTCCCCTTCCAGCACACCGCGGACCTCGATGCCGCCCCGAAAGAGACGACGGACGAGTTGATGGACCTCACCAAACGCTGCCAGACGGCGCTACGCGAAGTTTATCGGCCGCAGGGTTTTAACCTCGGCATGAACCTCGGCCGGGCGGCTGGGGCCGGCGTTGCCGGGCACATCCACCTCCACGTCCTGCCGCGCTGGGGCGGCGACGCTAACTTCATGAGCACCATCGGCGAGACGCGCGTCCTGCCCGAAGACCTGCAAACAACTTATCAGAGACTGAGCGGGAAAATCTGAAGGAAGAGTATGGCGGCCTGCCGATCGCGCCTCAGGGCTTCGTCACCGCCTCGTCCTCGACCTCGCCGCCTTTGCTGATCGGCACTTCAGACGGCCGGCTGTAACTGACGCCGCGCTCTTCGGTGTCGAGATCGGCGGGCGGGAGCGCGCCGTTCGGCGGGGCGGGCGGGTTGAATCCGGGGTAGTCGATGCGCGCGTGGTAGATGGCGGTGAGCGAGTTGATGATCGATTCGCGGATTTTGGTCAACTCGCGCAAAGAGAGATCACACTCGTCGAGTTGGCCGTCGCTCACAATGGCGTCGAAGATTTTGCCGACGATGGTGCGGATGTTGTCGGGGTCGGGGCGGGCGAGCGAACGGGCGGCAGCCTCGCACGAGTCCGCCAGCATCATGATGGCCCCCTCTTTGAATTGCGGCTTGGGGCCGGGGTAGCGGAACTCCGCCTCTTCCACCGCGTCGCCGTGGATGGCCTGCGCCTGCGCCTTCCGCAGAAAGTAGTGAAGCGTGCGCGTGCCGTGGTGCTGCGGAATAAAGTCGGCGATCTTCTGCGGCAGGCCCAGTTCTTTCGCCAACCGCTGGCCGTAGGTGACGTGGCTGATGATGATGCGCGCGCTGTTGGTCGGGCGCAGGCGGTCGTGCGGGTTCACGCCCGCCTGATTCTCGACGAACATCTCGGGCGCGGCCAACTTGCCGATGTCGTGGTAGAGCGCTCCGATCCGCGCGAGCAGCGCGTTCGCGCCAATAGCGCGGCAGGCTTCTTCGGCCAGTTGCCCGACGGCGTGCGAGTGCTGATTGGTCCCCGGCGCACGCAGCGCCAGTTGGCCGAGCACGGGCAGGTCCGCGTTAGAAAGTTCAAGGAGCTTAACGTCGGTCAGCACTCCGAAGGCCGACTCGCTGACGGGCAACCAGCCCGAGGTGACGATGGTGGTCATCATCCCGCTCAGGACGCCGCAGGCCATCGCCAAAGTGATTGTCCCGAACGTGAGAGGCAATTGCGCCGTGAGGATGACGGCCAGCGCCGCCAGCGAGTTGACACCGGCGACGAACAATCCAGCCATCGTCACCGAATGGCGCTCGCGGTAGCGGCCGATGCTGTAGATCGCAGCGGAAGAAGAGACCATCGCGTAGCAGGCCATCAACGCATTGTTCGGCAGCACCAGTCCGGCGAAGAGGGCCGTGATGATCGCGACCGAGAGCCCGAGTTGCACGTCCATTAACAGGGCGACCAGCAGCGTCGCCGCGGCGAAGGGAATAGCGAAACCCCAGATCGTCTCGTCGGTGAGGGGCGCGCGGCTCCCTTGTGCGGCGACGCTCTCGGCCACCGCCACGCCGATCCGCAACAAGATCGTCTGGACGAGGATGGCCGAGCCGACGAGCGTGAAAGACCGCGCCGGCGAGAGTGAGAGGGAAGCAACTTGGCTGCGGTGTTCGATGAATTTCCACACGCCCCAGTAGAGTGCGGCGACGAGCAGCAGGATGCCGAGGAAGTGGTTGGGTCGGCGCTTGTTCTCGCTATGGGCACGGATAGCTTCAAACTTGGTGAGAATGTCTCGCGTCACCATGTCGCCCTCGCGCGCGACGATTTGGTTACGCTTGAGCGTGAGCAGCACCGGCGCGGCGTTAGGATCGTAGACGCGCGCGGCTTGAGTGGCGCGTGCGTCTTCGATAGAGAGGTCCGCGGGCGCCTCGACGTTAGACCTCACCACGTCGCCTTCGGTATAGATGCCGGCGGGGACCGGCGTATGCAAACGTGCGAGGAGCAGCGTCGTGATGATCGTCAAGCAGGCGAATCCGACGGCAAACTGCGCGGCCGGCCCCAGCCAATTGAACGGGCGCGCAAAGACGCGCAACACCGCGCGGCGAGCGGCAGCGAAGGGTGAGGCGAAACTGGCACGTCGTCGGCTGTTACTCATGACTCTACGTGTCGAGCGGCGAGCGGTTGCTGGTCGGATTGGCGTCCGTCGCTCTCAGTATCCGCCTCGGGCGTCGCCGCCGCCGCCGCCGCGCTGTAAGTTGCAGCGCCGTGTGTGAGATCACGCGCCAGAATCTGGCCGGCCAGTTCCAACAGGGGGCGCAGGCTGCGCGGTTCAAGCGCCGTAACGGCGACGCAGCGGCGGGCCGACTGGTCCCCCCCTTCGCCGCAAGTGTGGCGCAACGCCTGTTCCAGCGAGTCGGGGTCGAGGAGATCGGACTTGTTGAAGGCAACGATGCGCGGGATGCGACCCAACTCCAACTCGGAGAGGATGCGTTCGACCGATTCGACTTGCTGTTCCCAACGCGGGTTAGAGGCGTCAACGAGATGAATCAAGAGATCGCTGTCGGTGATCTCTTCGAGCGTGGCGCGGAAGGCGGCGATCAGATCGGGCGGTAGATCGCGGATGAAGCCGACGGTGTCGTTCAGAATAACGTCCTGCTCGTAGGGCAGGCGCAGGCGGCGCGAGGTCGGATCGAGGGTCGCGAACATCCGCTGCTCGGCCGCCACGCTGCTGTTGGTCAGGGTATTGAGCAGGGTGGACTTGCCCGCGTTTGTGTAACCGACGATCGAGATGATCGGCAACTCGCGGCGGGTGCGCTCCTTCCGACGCTGCTGGCGGCGCTGCCGGAGCATCTCGATCTCCCGCTCAAGTCGGTGAATGCGATCACGCACGCGGCGGCGATCTGTTTCGAGTTTCGTCTCGCCGGGGCCGCGGCCACCGATGCCGCCCGCCAGACGCGAGAAGGCCGAGTCCTGTCCGGTGATAAGCCGCGGCAGCATGTATTTCAACTGCGCCAACTCGACCTGAATCTTGCCTTCGCGCGACTCGGCGCGTTGCGCGAAGATGTCGAGGATGAGTTGCGCGCGGTCGATAACTTTGAGATCGGTCGCTTCATTGATCGAACGCACCTGCGCCGGCTGCAACTCGCGATCGAAGACGATCAGATCGACGCCCAGCCGCAGCGCGCGGACGATGATTTCTTCGAGCTTGCCTTTGCCGAGCACGGTGCGCGGATCGATCTGCTGGCGGCGCTGGATCATCTCGTCGAGCACGACGAGGCCGGCGGAGGTCGCTAACTCGCGCAACTCAGCCATCGACTCTTCGGCATCGTCGGACGAGCCTGTGGTGACGCCGACCAGAATGGCGCGATCGCGCGTTTCGGCGCGACGTCCGGCGTGGCGGATCCGCGCCATCTCGTCTTCGAGCGAGTTGATCAGATCGAGAAAGTCAACGTCGAGGTGTGCGGGGTGTTGCGGCTCCAGAAAGACGAAAGGATCCGCGTCTTGCCCGGTGTCGAGTTCGGCGGCCGTGGTCGGCAGCAGGTGCGCCGCGCGCACCACGCCGGGCAGCCCCGTGCGCTGCTCCACGTCGATCGCCGCCATCAGATCGAGGCGCAGGAGCGCGAGATCGGTCAGGTCGTCCTGCGTCAATTCCTCGCCGCGCAGGTGTGTGTGGACGCAGCGCAGGCCGCGGAAGCGGTCGGCCGCGACGCGCGCGCGCCTGAAGTCGGGCAGTTCGATCCGCCGGGCGTCGCCGACGATAACGAACTCGACGTAACCTTTGCGGTCGATCAGCGCGCCGAGTTGCCGGCCCGTCTCGTGCGAGAGTTCCGCCAGTTGGCGCGCGAACTCGGGCGTCACGATCTGCTGCGGCGAAATGCGCCGCGAGTACAATTTTTCGATGCGGCGCAATTGGTTCGGCTTGAGGCCCTGCGTGTTTCCGTGAATCGTGCTGATAAGATTTCCTCCGTCAGAAGCCGCGCGAGATTTGTGAGCCTATCCGTGGCCCCTTGTCCGTATTCCGTTGCGCGTGTTCGGTGAACGCCAAGCTATCGCCTAACCTTTTCAGCCGAGCGGCTGAGCGAGACAGGCCGCGGACGGCCGACAGCGGATGGCGGACACTGAAGTTACAATGAGAGTGAAGCGAGCGTATGGAGGCGGACGCTGGGAGTTGGGTTAGGAAGTTGCCCTGCGAAAAAGTTTCGCTCAGTCGTTCGAGCATCACGATGGCGGGTCGCGCGGCAGCACTGTCTGCGGGTCGTCAAACCCTTGCGGCGACATAGCTGTTTTGCTTGACCGGGCGAATTATAACACAGCCGCGGAGCGAGCAGTATCCAGCGCCCGAGGGAGCACGGCGCGAAAAGTTGTCAGCCCGCCGGTCGCCGGTAGATAATCGGATACCTCGACATCAGATTTCATCACAGTCTTTCGGCGGTCGCTGACTGCCGTCGCGGATTACTTACCACATTCTTCGGAGAACAGGCATGAGTGAGACCGAGCGCATCAAGCGGATCAGTCCGGGGGCCGCGCTTCCGGGCGGCGAGGTGTCAATCGAGTGCGCGCAGTTCGCGGCGCACGATTTTAAGAAGTGCGGGGCGTGGTTCGGCGGAACGCGGGGGCGGCTCGTCGGGGCGTCGGCGCGGCGCGTGCTGGCTATCGTCCCCGAAGTGGACTTGGACGGCGGTACGGTCGAGGTCCGCGTCGGCAACGACGACCTGCCGGAAGGCGGCGCGGCCCGCCTGACCGTCGGCCGCAAGCTCGCGGAAGACATCCACATGGTCGCCAGCCCGGCGGTCGATCCCGAAGACGGTTCGATCTACGTCACGCGCTCCGGCTCGCGCGGGCAGCGCGCTCCCGTCTCGCTCTTCAGCGTCAGCGGCACGGGCGGTTTGACGGATGTGACCGGCGACATCACTAACCCGACCGGCATCGCCTTCGACCCTCACGGCCAACTCTTCGTCACCAGCCGGCTGGACGGGACCGTCTATCGGGTGACTAATTCCCAAGAGGTCGTGCCGTTTGCGCGCAACCTCGGCGTGGCGACGGGGCTGGCGTTCGACCGCGCGGGGCGGATGTACGTCGGCGATCGAACCGGAACGATCTACCGCGTTAGTGACATCGGCGAGGGGGAGGAGTGGGGACAGTCGGAGCCATCGGTCGCGGCCTACCACCTCGCTTTCGGGCCGGACGAGGCGCTCTACATTTCGGGGCCGACCGTGTCGAGTTACGACGCGATTACGCGAATCGATAAGTTCGGCCGTCGCTCGCCTTTTTTTCGGGGCTTGGGCCGGCCCGGCGGGTTGGCCTTCGACCGAGACGGTAATCTCTACGTCGCGGCGTCTTACAAGGCCCGGCGCGGCGTCGTCCGCATCTCGCCCGACGGCCAACGCGCCGAACTGTACGCCGCCGGCATGAACGTCATCGGCCTCGCCTTCAATGCCGAAGGCGACATGATCGTCGCCACCAACGACGCCGTCTTTAGTTTAGCCGTGGGCGTCCGCGGAACGCTCCTGACGTGAGCGATGAGCAGTCGGCGGTAAGCGGTAAAACCGCCCTAACTGCTTACTGCTCACTGCTTACTGCCTACTGTTTTGACACCCCCGCGAGCGCATGTTAGTGTGGCCTTTGCTCACCTTTCGGAAGTTATTTCCTGTGAGATTCACTAATGGGTAACGTCAACATCGGGGATTTTATCCTCTACATGGTTGCGCTGATCTTTTCCTTATCAGTGCACGAGGCGATGCACGCATGGATGTCGGATCGCTTCGGCGACGATCTGGCTCGGCACCAAGGGCGTGTCTCTCTGAACCCTATCTCGCACGTCGATCCGATCGGCACGCTGCTGTTTCCCGCGATCAGCTTTTTCACCGGCGCGCCGTTGCTTGGTTGGGCGCGGCCGACGCCGATCAACCCGCTTCGCTGGCGTAACAAGCGGGTGGCGAATTTCTGGGTCTCAATTGCCGGCATCCTCGGCAATTTCACCATCGCGATCGTCGTCGGGATTGTTATTCTCGCCCTTTTTCATGCTGAGCAAATCGGAATCATTCCCGATCGCCGATATTACGCTGGATTGATTGCGGCCAGTCCCGACTCGCCAATCATGGAAGGCGTAGCGAAATTACTGCAATCGTTCTTTGTGATGAACGTGGGACTTGGCGTGTTCAACCTTTTCCCGATCCCTCCGCTCGACGGAAGCAAGATTCTGGCGAGCGTCCTGCCGCCGAGCTTCGAGCCCGCCATCAACGCGGTCGAGCAATACGGTTTCATCTTGCTGTTTGTCGCGGTGTTCACCGGCGTCTTCGGCGTCATCTTCCGCTTCATCATTCCACTCGCGTGGGACATTCTCTTGCTTGGAGTTTTCTGAGTTTCAATGAAACGGATTTTCAGCGGCGCGCAGCCGACGGGCAACTTCCATCTGGGCAATTACCTCGGCGCGTTGCGAAACTGGGTCGCGTTGCAGCACGAGTACGAGAGCCTGTTCTGCATCGTCAACCTGCACGCCATCACCGTCCCGCAAGACCCGCGAGCACTCGCTCAGAAGACGCGCGAACTGGCCCGCATCTACCTCGCCTCCGGCATCGACCCACAAGTTTCTATCGTCTTCATCCAGTCGGAGGTGAGCGCACACGCCGAGTTGGCTTGGATTCTCAACTGCACCGCGCGCATCTCCGAGCTTGAGCGGATGACGCAGTTCAAGGACAAGGCCGGCCGGCAGCGCGAGGCCGTGGGCGCGGGCCTGCTCAACTACCCCGTGCTGATGGCCTCTGACATTCTGCTCTACCAGACCGATCTGGTCCCCGTCGGGCAGGACCAGAAGCAGCATCTCGAACTGACGCGCGATCTCGCCCTCCGTTTCAACCGCGATTTCGGCGAGACGTTCCGCATCCCCGAAGTGTTCATCCCGCCCGTCGGCGCGCGCATCATGTCACTCGCCGACCCGGCGAAGAAGATGTCCAAGTCGGACGAGGACGCGGCCGGCAGTATCACGCTGCTCGACGATGCGGACACCGTCCGCCGCAAGTTCAAGCGGGCCGTCACCGACTCGGGCACGGAAATTCGTTTCGACGAGTCGCGCCCGGCGATCACGAACCTGCTGACGATCTATCAAATCCTGACCGGCCGGACGCAGGCTGAAGCAGAAGCCAATTTCGAGGGCAAGGGCTACGCGGCACTCAAGTCGGAAGTGGCCGACGCGACGATCGAGTTTCTGCGGCCGTTGCAAGAGCGCATTCGAGGTTACGGCGACGACGAACTCGACCGCCTCCTCGCCGCCGGCTGCGACCGCGCGCGGTCAATCGCCCGCCGGACGCTCGACGACGTGATGAGCAAGCTCGGGCTACGTGGGGCGCGCAGGTTAAGCGTGTGAAGTATGTTGGGGAACAAATTAACCGCAGAGACGCGGAGGAAACGCAGAGCTTACGCAGAGACTTGCTTGATTCGAGTTTCAAATTTGCAATCTCAAATCGGCGAATTCTGCGCGGCCCTCTGCGTCATCTCTGCGCCTCCGCGGTAAAAATACTTGCACCGGCGTTCGCATTCGATTGATGGAAGAAGTCAAAGACAAAGCACCCGAGGCCAACGCGCCGCTCAACGTGGCGGGCGCGAGCCCGGCCATCGCGTCCGCGGATGGCGGCGAAGAGTTGAATCTGACACTCGGCGAGTTCGCCGGGCCGCTCGATTTATTGCTCTACTTGATCCGGCAGGAGCAGGTCAACATCTACGACATCCCGGTCGCGCGCATCACCGACGAATACCTGCGCTACCTGCGCCTGATAGGGGAAACCGACATCGCCGTCGCGAGCGACTTCCTCGTGATGGCGGCGCAACTGATCGAGATCAAGTCGCGGATGCTGTTGCCGCCCGACCCGCTCGCCGATCCGTCAGAAGATGAGGCCGCCGACCCGCGCCGCGAATTGGTCGAGCGGCTGTTGGAGCACCAAAAGTTCAAGGCCGCGGCGCAGATGCTCTGGTCGCGCGCGACGGTCGAGCAGGCTGTCTTCACGCGCGCGCAGATCAAGACCGACAAGAGCAACCCGGAGGTGTCGGCGGGCGTCTTCGATCTGCTCAAAATCTTTCAGGAGATTCTGGCGCGCAAGAAGCAGGAAGTGATGTTGGAGATCGAGCGCGACGAAGTCACGATGATCGAAATGCTCGAACGTCTCCGCAACATGATCTTCTCGATGGGAGAGTTGAATCTGCGACACTTTTTTGAGCGGGCACAATCGCGCCGCGAACTGGTGCTGGCCTTCCTCTCCGTGCTGGAATTGGTCCGCGGCGCCGAGGTCAGATTGTTCCAGACGGAAACCTTCGGCGACATCGTCGCGCGCACCGGCGGGCCGGCGCGAATAGCTGATAGAGAGTTTGATTTACAGTAGCGATGAGCGTGGAAAGAGACGAACGAGAGTTGAAAGAAATGACACCCGAGGCCGACGCCGCTGCGCCCGAGAATTTCGGAGGAGTCGGCGACGCGGGCGTCCGCGCGCCGACCGCGCAGGTTCAGGCGGGAGACGATGCGACCGACCCCGCGACGCCGGATACTTTGGAAGATGAGACAGTGATCGAAGCGGAAACGGATGTTGACGAAGAAGAAGAGGAAGAGCCCGTCTTCATCTATGAGGCCGACGCCGAAGACCGCGCCGAGGCAGCCGCCGCGCTCCTTCGCGCTCAGACCGGAGACTTCGCCGAAGCCGGTGACACCGCCGAAGGCGACGACGAGATCGCGCCGGGCGGCGGTGTGCGCGACATGGCAGAGTTGATGGCGATCATCGAGGGATTGATCTTCGTCTCTGACGACCCGCTCACGGCCAAGTCAATCGCCGACGTGCTCAAGGAAGAGAAGGGCTGGATCGAAGTGGCCGTCGAGGCCCTAGCCAAAGAATTCAACGAGCGCAACGGCGGCCTAATGCTGCGCGAGGTGGCTGGCGGCTGGCAGTTTGCCACGCGGCCCGAGCACCACGAACACGTCCGCGCCTTCCTCAAGTCGCGCCCCTCGGCCAAGCTCTCGCTCGCCGCGCTGGAGACGCTCGCCGTCATCGCCTACAAACAGCCCGTCACCGTCCCCGAGATTCTGGAGATTCGCGGCGTGCAATCCTCGTCCGCCATCAAGACGCTGCTCGACAAGCGGCTGATCATCGCCAAAGGCCGCAAAGAGACGGTCGGCCGCCCGATGCTGTATGGCACGTCGAAAGAATTCCTGTTGCAGTTCGGCCTGAAGGATTTGACGGAGCTTCCCAACGTGGAAGATTTCGAGGACATGATGAGCGGGGGAGCATGAAACTCAGAGGGTAGAGGACAGAGGGTAGTAAGCAAATGTCTACCCTCTATCCTCTATCCTCTACCTTCTAATGGAAGAACGTCTGCAAAAACTGATCGCTCAAGCCGGGATCGCTTCGCGGCGGCACGCCGAAGAAATGATCACGGCCGGCGAGGTCTCCGTCAACGGGCAGGTCGTGACCGAACTGGGGACCAAGGCCGACCCGACGCGCGATCACATCAAGGTGCGCGGGCGGTTGATCAATTCGCTGTTGCAGGCGAAAGATAAAGTTTACGTCCTACTCAACAAGCCGAGGGGAACACTGACGAGTGTCGCCGATCCGGAAGGCCGGCCGCTCGTGACGGATTATGTGCCGTCGTCTCTGGGTCGGTTGCACCCGGTCGGGCGCTTGGACTTCAACACGGAAGGCTTGTTGATCCTGACTAACGACGGCGAGTTTACAAACTACGTCACGGCGGCGCGGAACAAGGTCGCGAAGGTTTACGAGGTGAAGGTCAAAGGCGTGCCGCCGGAGGCCGCAATCGAGCGCCTGCGCCGCGGCATTCTTCTCGAAGACGGGGTGAAGACCGCGCCCGCCGTGATCACGCCGGTTCACCAGACCGACACGAATGCGTGGTTCGAGGTCATCCTCCACGAAGGGCGCAACCAGCAGATCCGGCGAATGTTCGATCAGATCGGCCACTCGGTCACGAAACTCCGCCGTGCCGCCATTGGTCCCCTGCGCGACGAGCGACTTAAGCCGGGCGAGTGGCGGCGGCTGACACCGGCGGAAGTGGCGGCGTTCAGGCAAAAGCCGAAGAGCGCGAAGCGCCCGCCGGGCGGGCGGGCGAAGAAGCGCGGGGCGGGTCACGGCGCGCGCTGAGTTCGGAGTAAAATGCAGTTGGCTTTGCAGAGCGGAAGAACGCAAGACATTTCAGGGTTAGTCGTGAGTGTGCTTTGACGGGAGGTGTCGAGATGGCAACTGTGATCAGTCCGCCGGAACAAGCGGTCAGTCAGCCAGTGCAGAGGGTCATCTTATCGGGGGTGAGTTGGGAAACCTACGAGAGTCTGCTCGGTGACTTCAGGGATCGTAGCGTGCCACATTTCACCTACGATGAGGGGACATTAGAGATTATGAGCCCGTCGCGTAAACACGAAGAGTGGAACCGCAACTTCGCGGCGCTGATCGAGCAGATCGCCCTCGAATTGAACATCGAGCACTTGAACCTCGGCTCGACCACCTTTAAGCGAAAGAAACTCAAGAAGGGGTTCGAGCCGGACACCTGCTTTTACTTCCAGAATGTTGAGGCTCTGAAAGGCAAAGAAGAACTTGACCTGAAAGTTGACCCGCCGCCCGATCTGATCATCGAGATCGACATCTACAGCGGTTCGCTTAAAAGGTTCCCGATCTACGCGAAGTTCGGCGTGCCGGAGATTTGGCGTTACGACGGCAAGTCGGTGCAAATTTTCCAACTGGCCGGCGACGAGTATCGAGAGCGCGAGTCGAGCGTTGCCCTGCCCATGCTCAGCGGTCAAGTCTTGTCGGAGCGGATGGAGGCGAGTAAATCGCAGTCGCGGCTCGAATGGCTGCGCTCGGTGCGCGAGTGGGCGCGACGACAGGGTGGGAAGGCTTAGCGAAGGGCAGTTAACTCAGGAGTGACAGGTGACAGGAAAAGAAAGTGAACCGTGACCGAGTGACAAGTGATAGGAAGCAGACATCTCTTGCTTGTCACTCGTCACGGTTGAGAGTTGGGGTCGTCTATGAATTTCGAGTTGAACGAAGAGCAGCAGCAGGTCAAGGCGAGCGTGCGCGAATTCGCCGAGGCGGAGATCGCGCCGAACGTGCTCGAATGGGACGAAGCGCAGCACTTCCCGGTCGAACTATTGCCTAAGTTGGCCGAGTTGGGACTGATGGGCGTCATCTTCCCGGAAGAGTACGGCGGCGCTGGCATGGGCTATATCGAGTACGTGACCATCATCGAAGAGTTGTCGCGCGTGGACGGCTCGGTCGGCATTTCGGTCGCGGCGCACAACTCTCTGTGCGCGAATCACATTTACATGTTCGGGACCGAAGAGCAGAAGCGCAAATACCTCGTGCCGCTCGCTCAGGGCGAACACCTCGGCGCGTGGGGGCTGACGGAGGCGAGCGCCGGATCGGACGCTTCAGGCACGCGCACGACGGCCGTTCGCCACAACGGCGGCTGGCTCGTCAACGGCTCGAAAAATTTCATCACCCACGCCATCCACGGCGACACCTGCGTCGCCGTCGCGATGACCGACAAATCGAAGGGCAGCAACGGCATCACCGCGTTCATCTTCGAGAAGGGCATGAAG
>JBOGOY010000033.1:0-12472 GCA_050748185.1 Pyrinomonadaceae bacterium | reverse complement strand
CGCAGAGCCAAAACTGTCACGCTGCGTTCCTCCGCGTTCCTCTCCGCGCCTCTGCGGTGAATTTAAGTTTCATCCGACGTAACTCTGAGAGAACGCATAGACTCTGTTTAGGGAGAAATCACCAATGAAGACCATGTACCTTGTCGGCTCGGTGCGGACCCCGATCGGGCGCTTCGGCGGGGCGCTCGCCGGCACGACGGCGGCGGAATTGGGCGCGTTCGCGGCGCGCGAGTGCGTGCGCCGCAGCGGCTTCGAACCGGGCGCGATTCAGGAAGTGGTGTGGGGCGCGGCGCGCCAAGCGGGCACGGGACCAAACGTCGCGCGCCAGATCGGCTACCGCGCCGGCTTGCCCGAAACTGTTCCGGCCTTCACCGTCAATCAAGCGTGCGGCTCGGGCTTGCAGGCGATCATCCTCGCCGCGCAGCAGATCATGCTCGGTCGGGCGGGGACGGTGCTCGCCGGCGGCGTCGAGAACATGTCGCGCGTCCCCTATTTCGCCGAAGGCGCGCGCTGGGGCATGAAGATGGGCCATGTCGAATTGGTGGATGGGATGTATCGCGATGGCTTTCTCGATCCGCTGTCGGGGCTGATCATGGGCGAGACGGCCGAGAACCTCGCGCGCCAGTACGAGATCTCGCGCTCAGAGCAGGACGAATATGCCCTCCGCACGCAACAGCGCGCCGCCCGCGCGATCGACTCGGGCCGCTTTGACGCGGAGATCGCGCCCGTCGAGATCAAGGGCCGGCGCGGCGAGAAGATCACCTTCGCCCGCGACGAGCACCCGCGCGCCGACACTTCTCTCGAATCGCTGAAAAAGCTTTCGCCGGTCTTCTCCACAGTAGGCACGGTCACGGCGGGCAACTCTTCCGGCATCACCGACGGCGCGGCGGCCGTCTTGGTCGTGGGCGAAGAAGCTTTGAAAGACTTGGGCGGTGGCGTCGAACCGCAGGCGCGAATCGTGGATTACGAGATTGCCGGCGTCGCACCCGAGTTGATGGGTATTGGTCCCGTCCCGGCAGTGTGCCGGTTGCTTGCACGACAGAAGCTTACGATGGATGACATCGACCTAGTCGAACTCAACGAAGCCTTCGCCGCGCAGGTCATCGCCTGCGACCGTGAGTTAGGCTTCGACCCGGAGCGCTTGAACGTCAACGGCGGCGCGATTGCGCTGGGCCACCCGATCGGCTGCACCGGTGTCCGCATCACCACGACGCTCCTTCACGAGATGAACAAGCGCCACGCCCGCCGCGGCCTCGCCACCCTCTGCGTCAGCGGCGGCATGGGCCTCGCGCTACTCGTGGAGCAAGTCTGAGCGTTTATGACACAGGAGGCCGCCGCCAACCCGCGCGCTCGCACTGACGTGGAAGCCTGAGTTAATCAACCGATCCGCAACGCAACTTTGGATAGGAAAGTCTATGCCGCCTCGATTATTCGCTTCGGTTTGTCTCGCACTCTTGTTGTCCGTCTCGGCCCTCGGGCAAAAACTCCCCCAACCCAAGCTGACGCCCGTGGCCCCGACCGACGCGCAGCTCGCGCTGCTCAGGCAGGGCGTCGCGCTGCACGAGCGGCAGGACTACGACGGCGCGATCGGGAAGTATGAAGAGGTGTTGAAGGAGAACCCGGATAACGTCGTGGCGCTCTACGAGATCGCTTTTGCGTATGCCGCGAAAAAGGATCACCCAAAGGCGCTGGAGTACGCCTATCGCGGCGCGCAGTACAAGTCGGACACACTGGCGCTGCTGTACGTGCTGATCGGCAACACCCTCGATCACGAGGGCCAGCCGGACAAGGCGGTTGACACCTACAAGGCGGGCATCAAACAGATGCCGGATGAGTCGCTGCTCTACTTCAACCTCGCGATCACCTACAACCGGCTCGGCAAAGCCGACGACGCGAAAAGGTCCGTCAAGCAAGCTCTCGCGCTCAACCCGAACCACGCGACGAGTCATCTGCTGCTTGCCAGCATGTTCCAACGTGGCAACTACAAAACGCCCGCGCTGCTCGCCGCTCTCCGCTTCCTCGTGCTCGAACCGCAGACCGAGCGCTCGCGGGCCGCGCTGCAAATCGCTCGGCAGATTTTGCAGGGCGGCGTCACCCCCGGTAAAAACGAGAACGAGATCGACATTTTCCTCGACCCGTCGGCCAAGACTGACGAGGGCGACTTCTCCTCTCTGGAGTTGTTCTACGGGCTGGCGAAAGCCGCGAGCATGACGAAAGAAAGTAAGGAGAAAGACAAGACCGAGGCGCAACTGCTGGTCGATCAATTCGACTCCATCTTCGCCGTGATGTCCGAGATGGAGTTGAAGAAGGTGCAGGGTAAGTTTGCGGGCAAGTATTACGTGCCCTATTTCATCGAGTTGAAGCGGCGCAAATTCGTCGAGCCTTTCGTCTATCATACGTTCCGGCGCAGCGGCGTCCGGGGCGTGACCGAATGGCTGCAAGACCACGACGCACGCATCCTCGAGTTCCTCGTCTGGTCGAAAAATTACCAGTGGCCGCGGGTTGATTAGCTCCTCCGGCCCGGCCGAGGTCGCCGGCTCTCGCGGTAACGCTTTGCCCTGCTACGGCGTCTTACCTCGGTACCCTCGTTGTGTTGTGCCGCCGGACTCCCTCTCTTGAAGCCAACGGCGGCGCAACCGAGCGCATCCGAACACCGATTCTCCCGTCACATACTCAGACGTTTCCGGCGGCGGCCGGCGAAATTTGCCGCCGCCTCCAAATTGCAATTGAAAGGCTTGTGCAAGCAGATGAACAAAAAGCTACAGGTTTTCACGCTGGCCGCCGCCGCCACACTTGCGTCCGTCCCGACCGCTGGCGCGCAGACGGCCAATCGCCGAGGGCGCGCGACGCAACAGGCTCCGGCGGCCGGGCAGCAGCAACAGAGTGCGCTGCGGTCTCTGCCCGCTTCGGACGCGGTCTTGACCGTTGACGTGCGCCGCGTGCTCGACGCGCTGCCGCGCCTCTTCGCCAACGATCAGGCAAAGCTCGGGCGCATCAACGATGACATTAACGATTTCAAGATTCAGACCGGCATCGACCCGCGCCAGTTCGAGCGCATCGTCGTCGGCGCGTCGTTCACGCAGACGCCTTCGGGCGCGACGAAGATCGAGCCGGTCGTCGTCGCCAGCGGCACGTTCAACTCGAACGCACTGGTCGCCGCCGCCCGCATCGCGGCCGCGTCCAAAGGCAAGGTCGAGGAACAGAAGCACCGCGGCAAATCGGTCCACGTCTTCACCCTCAATCAACAGGTCTCTTTGCTCAACCTGCGCTTTACCGAGTTGGCGGTGACGGCGCTCGACGCGAACACGATCGCCTTCGGCAAGCTGGAACGGGTGCGGGCCGCGCTCGACGCGCAAGCGGGGACGGGTGCGCGCGCTGCGGCGGACGTGGTCGCGCTGGCGACGCGCGATCCGCAGGCGCTCATCGGCATGGGCGGGAACCTGCCCGCGTCGCTGACCGCGAAGCTCGACTTCCTGAACCCCGAGATCAGCCGCAGCATCGCCGCCATCCGCCAGTTCTATGGCACGGTTAATTTGGGCGACACTAGTTTCAGCCTCAACTCGGTCTTCCGCACTGAGACGCCCGCGGCTGCGCGCACGCTCGGCGACACGGTCGAAGGTCTGAAGCAACTCGCGCCCGTCATCATCTCGACGCAGTTATCAGGCGAGCGTGCGCGGCTGGCGCGGGCCGGCCTCGACGGGACCAAAGTCGCCGTGCAGGGCAGCGAGGTGCAGATTAAGCTCGACCTGCCGCAGGAAGACTTCTCGGCGATTCTGAGGGTGTTCTAAAGAAGACGAAAGTAGAAAGGCGAAGGGCGAAAGTGAGAACCGCAAGGTCTTCACTTTCGCCCTTCGCCTTTCTACTTTCTACTTACCCTTACTGCCCGACCGGCATCTGGAAGGGCACGCCTCCGCCGCCCCGCGGGGCGGCGATGGGCGGCTCGTCACCGCCCGAGGCGCGCGCGAGCACGTCCTTGTGAATCTCTATTTCGCCGGCCTTGTCGAGGCGGGCGCGCGCCTCTGAGACGTAGTCGTTAAAGACCTGACTCTGGCGCGTGCTCATCATCGTCTGCGTGAGCGACTCTTTCTGCTTGTCAAACTCCGATAGGTCGGCGTCCTTGCGCGCGGTCGCGCCGACGACGACCCACGTGTCGCCCACCTTGATCGGCGTCTTCGTCATCTCGCCCGCCTTGAGCGCGTAGACGGCGTCGTCGGCCGCCGGACTGGTCCCCGCCGCGCCGAGCGGCGAACCGAGTTGGTACTTCTCTTCCGTCTGCGCTTCGAGGCCGAGCTTTTCGGCGGCGGCTTTGAGATCGGCCGCGCTGCCTGCGCCGTTCGCCAACTCTCGCGCCGCTTGCTCGACCTGCTGCTGCGCCCGCTCTTTCTTGAAGCGATCCGCGACCTGATCTCGCACCTCTGCAAAGTCGGGGATGCGCGGGTCGCGCTTCTCCAAGAGCGCGGGGACGGCGAACCCACCTTTGACGCTGACGCGGTCGCCGATGTCGCCCGCGTTCTCCAACGGCCGGATCGCCTCTTCAAACTGCGGATTGCTGCCGATGTCCGGCACGTCGTCGCCCGGCTTGACGAGTGGCGTCTCGCGGATCATCTGCTCGGGCGTCATGTTGGCTTCGGCGGCCAGTTCCTGCGCCACCTTCTGAAAGTCTTTGGTTTCCTTCAGACGCTGCACGGCGCGCTCGGCCAATTGCGCGGCCGACTTATAGGCGCGCGTGTTGCGCTGCGAGACAAGCAATTCCTGCCGGGCTTCTTCAAACGACTTCGGGACCGACTCGCCGCGGCGCAGGATGTAGTAAGCGTTCTTGTACTGGATCGGCTCGGAGACCTGTCCCGGCACCATGTCGAGCGCGCGTTGAAGCGGATCGTCGGGGCGGTTTGGGTTCCGGCGGATGGGGCCGGCGAGCGCGCCGCCCTTGGCGGCCGTCGCCGGGTCTTCCGAGTTACCTTTCGCCAGCTCGGCGAACTTCTCCTCGGTCGCGTTACCCGCCTCGCCGCGCGCCTCTTTGACTAAGCCGTTGGCCTTTTCCAACACCTGCTCGTCGAGGTCGGGCCGTGCCACTCGCAGGACGATCTGCTGAGCCTTGACGCCCGCCTGCTTGTTCTCAGGCGAGAGTGCGTCGTAAGCCGCCCTCAACTCTTCGTCGGGGATGCTCAGCTTCTCGCCGGCTTTGGCTTGATCGACGAAGAGGTACTTGATCTTCTTCTGCGGTTCGAGATAGCGGAAATCGGTCTTGTGTTCTTCAAAATACTTTTGCAGCTCTTCGTCCGAAGGCTGGAGGCGCGCGACCAACTTGTCGGCGGTGACGGGGACGTAGACGAGCGAAAACTCTGTATTGCGCCGCTGAAAGTCGGTCCGCACTTCTGCTTCCGACACTTTGACGCCGGCGGTGACGAAGGCTTCGAGCTTCTGCGCCGCGATCGAGTCGCGGACCTGCCGCTCGAAGTTCTCGACGCTGCCGGCGCGCGAGGCCGCGATCTCCTTGTAGCGTTCGAGGCCGACGAAATTGCCGGAGCCGTCCACCATCAGCTTGCGGATCTCTCTGGCGACTTCCTGATCGGAGACGCCGAGGCCGAGGCGCGCCGCTTCGTCGGCGATGACGCGGTCGCGGATCAATCCGTCGAGCACGCGCTCGGTCCCCAGCCCTAGTTGCGCGAGGTTGAACTGCGCGCCGAACCGCTCACGGTACGTCTCTTTGAGCCGCTCCACATCGCCGACGGTGATCTCCGAGTCGTTCACTTCGGCCAGCACTTCGTTACTGGTGGCGGCGACGGCGGACGTGTTAGGGCTCGGCGCGTAAAAGAGGACGAGGCTCAAGCCCATCAAAACAGCGAACACGATGATCAACCAGTTGCGCGTCCGCTCCATGCGTCGTAATTGTTTCAGCATTTAATACCTTCCTCGAAAGACGAAAATCGGTGTTGTCGAATGAGAGTGTGATGCAGGTCGGGGCGGAGGCGGATGCCGCGCCGCCGCACGGCGTTCTGCTGATAGTCGGCTGCGCGGCCCTCTCCCAAAGCAACGGATTGTAACGGACGCGCGCGCAATGCCGCAACCACACGAAAAGGGGGCGGGGGCCGGGTGTCAGGGGCCGGTTAAAAACCACCTCTTTCCCTGACACCCGGCCCCTATACTTCTTATTGCGCTTCGACGTTGACGAGGAAGCGGAAGCGGCCCGTCGCTTCAACGCCGAGCAGGAACTGCACGTTGACGCTCTGGCCCGGACCGAGCGGCGTGTCGAGCGAGATGAGGCCCGCCGCCAGAGTCGAGTTCAGCCCGCCGCCTAAGAGTTGCGCCGCCGCCTGTTCGAGCGTCGTACCGCGCACCAGCACGTTGGTCCCGTTCGTGCGCGTCACCGACACGTTCGACGAGGTGAGGGCGCGCAGGTCGGACGTGCCGGCCGGCGCGGTCGCGGTCGTCAAGTCCACGATGCGAAAGCGCAAGCGGGTGAGCGTCTGCCCGGTATTGTTTCTGAACGCCCGGCGGACCGAGAGCGTGCCCAGAGCGGCGTTGGCCCCCGTCGCCGACGCATCGCGCACCCGGTTCGGCGCGGACGCAGAAGAGGCTGCCGGGTCGATGAGCGAAGCCTTGATCGTCGCGTTGCGCTGCACCGGACTCGTCGTGCCTTCGGGGCCGGCCGCGCCGAGCGTGGACTGAACGCCGCCGTAGCTGCCGCCGTCGGCCGAGATCAAGAGGAAGTCCTGCGCGTTGTCGCCGGTGTCCTGCGGCAGCCCCGTAGAGAGTTTACGGACGTAACTGTGCCCGACCGCCGGCGTGCCGTCGCCACCCGACAGGCTCGCGCCTTCGAGGTACGGCGCGGGCGTCGTGCCGAAGCCGACGGCATCGACGACCGTGCCGGACGGGTTGAGAAGCGCGAGGCCGGCGCCGTCAGGCAACTCGAACGTATCGTAAGTCAGGTCTGCCGCCGCGTGTGCGCCGAGCGTGTAGCCAGTGGCGTGCGCGATTAGGTAGTGGCCGCGGGCGGGCAGCACCGTCTCGGCCGGGATCGTGACGGCGTAGCCGGCCACGGCGTCGAGGCGGTAGCCGCCGAGTGCGATGTCGGCGTTGGTATTGTTATAGAGTTCTATGAACTCGTCGTCGCTGCTCGTCGCGCCGCCCGTGCGAAACTCGCTGATCAGCACCGAGCCGTTCGCGGGTTGCGGCGCGGGCGCGTTCGGCGTGGCCGTGAGATTGAGTTGGAAACCGTCTCCGTCGACGCCGATGGTCTGCGCGGGCGGCGTGAAGGTGAAGCCGGGACGCGCGGGCGTCACGGTGTAATTGCCCGAATCGAGATCGGGGAACGAGTAAGACCCGTCCGCGGCCGACGCGGTCGAGGCCGAGGTCGCGCCGCCGAGCGTGACGGTCACATTCGCTACGCCAACGCCGTTGGCCGCGAGCGTAACGCGCCCGAAGATCGAGCCGTCGGTCGGCGAGGCCACGGGGCCGCGCTCGTAAGCGCCGATGTCGATGACGGCGTTACTGTCGGCGTTGCCGTCAACGACGCGCGCCTCGCCGCGCTGATCGGTCGAGGGTGCGCCGGCGTTGTCGCCGCCGTCGGTGGCCGGGCTGCCTGCGAGCAAGGCGCGGGTGAAAGTCGGCCCGCCGTTGTCTTGCAGGGGACCAAGCTGCGGGTTGACGTTTTGCAGATCGCTCGCGACGAAGCCCGTGCCGCCGGTGGTGTTGCCGAACAGGTTGAAGCCCTGACTGGTCATATTCGTGGTGCTGAGATCAGGCCCACCGCGCGTCGAGGTGTTGAGGGCGACGATGGTGTTCTTCAGTATGAAGATGCCGCCGTTCAGCCGCCGCAGGCCGCCGCCGATCCCGCCCGTCGCGCCGCTGCTAGTCGTGCCGTTGTGGGTCACGGTGCTGTGCGATAGCGTCATCCGGCCGAAGTTGACGAAGAGGCCGCCGCCGCCGGTGTCGGCGGTGTCGCCGCCGGCGGTGTTGCCGTCGATGGTCGAGTTGATGATCGTCACCGGCCCGGCGTTGAGTTGCGCGAGACCTCCTCCCTGCCCGGCGGCGCCGCCGTCAACCGACGCCGCCGTGTTGCCGCTGACGGTGCTGCGTTCGAGCGTCAGCGTCGCGGTCGTCCCCGCGACGACGATACCGCCGCCGACGCCGCCGCCGAAGGGTTGGCCCGTCGCCGTGTTATCGCGGATCGTGCTCTCAAGCACGACGGCCGCCGCGTCGATGATGATGAGACCTCCGCCCCGACCGGTCCCGCCGGTGGCAACGGCGCTGTTGCCGGAGACGAGGCTATGACGCAGCGTGAACGCGCCGCCCGCCACGTGGATGCCGCCTCCTGCCGCGTCGCCAAAGGGACCGGCGAAGGCGGCCACGTTGCCGATCACGCGACAGTTGTCGATGGTGAGCGCGCCCCCTCCTGTGAGCGCGACGCCGCCGCCGCCCACGGCCGTGTCGGAAGCGGCCTCGACGCGCCCGTTGGTGAGCGTTAGGCCGGAGATCACAACGTCTGCGCCGCCCGCCACGGTCAAGACGCGAAACGCGGGCGTGCCCGGCGCACGGCTGCGCGCGACGCTCAACACGGATGCGCCGGGGCCGACGATCTGAGCGCGCGAAGTCACGGCGGGCAGACTGTTCAGCAGGTTGATGGTTCCCACGACGCCCGGCGCGAACGTGATGACGTGATCGCCGGGCAAACTGTTGGCGTTTGTGATCGCCTGACGGAGCGAGCCCGCGCCCGCATCGTTCAGGTTGGTGACGAGGAACAAAGTCTCGTCATCGAAGATGGTGACGTTTGCCGCCGCCGGGGTGTTGAGGACCGCGCCGCCGGTCGGGTTGCTGAGCGAGAGGCCGATCGTCTCGTTAACTTCGGCGAGCGCGTCGTTACAGATGGTGACGGAGATCGTCTTATCGGAGTAGTCGTCCGCGCTCCACGAGAGCGTGCCGTTCGCCGCAACGTAGTCTGCTGCGTCGCCCGCGCCGCACGCCGCGCCGCCGGTGGCTGTGCCGCCGCCGGTCGCGTAGTCAACCGTGGCCGGGCCGAACGAGCCGCCGCCGACGCGCCGGACAATGACGGTTGCTGTCGCGGTCGTCTCGTC
This sequence comes from Pyrinomonadaceae bacterium, assembly GCA_050748185.1. Lineage (GTDB taxonomy): Bacteria > Acidobacteriota > Blastocatellia > Pyrinomonadales > Pyrinomonadaceae > JACCRA01. The sequence goes on along the minus strand of JBOGOY010000033.1, from coordinate 3,398 downwards.
AACCGTGTAGTCCGTCTGGAGGAAGCGCAACGAGTTGGGGAGCGATTCGACGAGGCGGCAGGGCGAGAACTCGGAAGTGTTGGCGTTCCCAAAGACGTTCGTGGTCGCCGTCGCGGTGAGGAATTCGCCGGGTGCAACCGGCACACCAGCCGGAGGCAGCGTCAAATTGAAAGAGAGGTTGCCGGCGGCATCGGTTGCCCGGACTAGGCGGCCGATGAAGGCCTGCCCTTCGCCGTGGCCCGCGGGATCACAGGCCGAGTTGCGGAAGAGTTGGATGATGTAGCTCGTCGAGGCGGCGCTGTTGAGCGTGCCGGTGACGACGGTGTTGAGGCCGTCGCTGTTCACAGCCGAAGTGAGCAGGGGGAAGTTTTGCAGATTGTTCGCGCCGCCGTCGGCATCATTCGCATCGTTCGGCGTGACGCCCGCCGCGCCGAGGTCTAGCCCAAGGCCGCCGTTAGAAATGATCACGTTGCCGAAGATGCGGTTGTTGGTCCCCGCCGTGACGCGAACGCCCGCGCCCGCGTTGTTGGCGATCTGATTGGAGAGGAAACCGAATCCCGTATTCGAGTTAGTGTCGCCCAAGGTGTTGTCCGAGCCGCTGACGCTGATGCCGTCGCCGTCGTTGCCGAGCGGCGTCACCCGATCGGCGGCCCAGCCGATAAAGTTGTTATGCACGCGGTTGCCCGAAGCTTGCAGGCTGATGCCCGGCCCGCGGTTACCGCTGATCACGTTGCCCTTGATGGGCGCGGCGATACCGACGGCGCTGCCGCCGACGACGTTGCCGGTCGCGTTGCGGATGACGACGCCGGCCGCGCCGGAGGAGCACCCGCCCGCCGGAGCGTTGCCTTGCGCGTAAGTCCCGATGTAATTGCCATACACGCGGTTGTTGTCGCCGCCGTCGATGCGGACGTTGAAGTGGCAGTTGCCGGAGATGACGTTGCGCTCGGCCGCGTCATCGATTCGGTCGTCGTTGGTCCCCACGAGGTTATTGTCGCCTTCGATCTGGATGCCGCCGACATCGCCGATGCCGCCGTTGCCTATAGTCTCACTGCCCGACGCCCCGACGCCGATGTGGTTGCCGTGGAGCCAAGCGTTGTTCGCTCCGCGCAGGATGATCCCGTTGCCGCCGGAACCGCTGACGGCGAGACCCCTGATAACGCAGTTGTCGGCCCTGAGATCGAGTCCGTCATTAATGGGCGAGAGGAGTTCGACGAGCAGCACGGCGTCGGAGCCGGTGGCGAGCGTGTTCGGGCGCGCGCCGGGCTGCGTGTAGCCGTCGATCTGGACGGGGCGGTTGATAGACGACAGCGGGGTGATGGGCTGAAGGCGGCGGACGGAGCCGGCCGCGCCCGGAAGGTTGAAGACGACGAAGCCGCCGCCCACCAAGTTGTTATCGTCGAGCGCCTGCCTAAGCGTGCCCGCGCCGCTGTCCGACGTGCTGGTGACGACGTACTTCTGCAACTCGAACGCGCCGAGGTCGCGCCGCACCGTGCCGTCGTTGTCGCCGTCGCTCGCGGCAGTGGTGCGCGACTGGCCGCGTTGATCGGCGGCGAGATTGCCCGCGCCGGCGTCGATTGCGGGGCTGCCGGCGTAGAGCGCGACGGTCGGCGACGGCCCGCCGTTATCCGCGAGAGGCGCGAGGCGGGCGGCGCTGCTGCCGACGCCGGTCACGTTGCCGGTCGTGTCGCCGACAATCGTGCCGCCGCTGAACCCCCCCGGCAAGCCGAGCAGGTTGAAGCCCTGCGAGGTTAGCGTCCCGGCAAAGTTGCTTTCGCTTTGTTGGAAGTCAACGTTGGCCGCGATGATGCTGTTGCTGACGCTGACGGCCCCGCCACTCACAAACACACCAGCGCCGGAGGTGGAGCGGTTGAACGCGATGGTCGCACTGCTGAGCGTGCAGGTGCCGCTTTCGTTATTGAGGCCGGCGCCGTTGCCGGTGTTCCCATCACCGATGATGTTGTTGGCGATGGTGATGTTCGTGCCGTTCACGGTGCCCGCGTTGTAGAGGCCCGCGCCGGAGCCGTTGACGCGGTTATTTACGATGGAACTGCTGTTCATGGTCAGCGTCCCAGAGTTATAAATGCCGCCCCCATTGCCTCCGCTATTATTTGAGACGACGCAGTTGTTCAGCGTCAGGTTCCCGTCGTTATTGATGCCGCCGCCGAAGAAGTTCGCGCCGTCACTGACGCGCAGGTTGTTGACGGTGGCGTGGACGCCCGTTTGAATCCTGAAGAGGCGAAACTCGGGCGTCCCCGCGTCGCCACTGCGCTGCACCTCAGAGAACGCGCCGTTGATCGTCAGGTTCCGGGTGATCGCCAACTCGCCGCTCGTCAGCGCGATGTCGAGAGTGTTGAGGTTGATGACGTTCGAGGCAGCGCCGTTCGCGTTGGCCTGCGCGATGGCCTCGCGCAAGCTGCCGGGGCCGCTGTCGGCGGAAGACGAAACGTTGAAGGTCGCGGCCGAGGCGCGTCCGGCCATGAGCGCCAGCAGTAGTAGTAGTAACAGCAGCAACGGCAGCATCAGCGCGAACCGGCGAGAGACTTTGAGATTAGCCGTGGCAAATGTCGGGCGGTTGTTCATGGCGATCCTCCTGCGGGCTGAGTGGCGAGCTTTCCAGTCGCGGCGTCGGCTGTCGCCTCAGTGAATGGGGCCGAGCACGCGGCGCAGTTCAAGCAAATTTTCCTTGACGACGTAGGCGCACGCGCCGGCCTCGCGGGCGGCGTCGCGCAATTCCTCGTCGTCGTAGTTGGTCACGACGACGACGTGCGCTTCGGGAAAGCGCGAGACGATCTGGCGGGTGGCCGAGAGGCCGTCGAGTTGTTTCATCTCGATGTCCATCAACACCCAGTCGGGGCGGTGCGCGACGTAGGCCGCGAGCGCCTCCGCGCCGTCCGCGCACTCATAGACGTGCCCGGCCAGATCGCCCACCAACCGCCCGAGCACGCGGCGCATCTGCTGGTTGTCTTCGACGATTAAAAGGTTCATCGGTCGTCCCGTTCCACGGGGCGCACTATGAATCCGCCGCAAGGTGAAATGAATAGAGGTCCACGCACGATTCGCGTAGGTGTGGACACTCAAATTTTTCTAGGTAGTTCTACCTACTGGAAAGTGACAAGTGACAGGTGACAAGCAAGAGCCAAAGACCCCGCGGATGGCATAAGTAGTTGGGCTTCGTCACTGCAATTCTGACTTGTGCGCGAGGGCGAACTTCAGCAGGGCGTGGCTGCCTTTGAGTTCGAGCTTCTGGCAGATGTTGGCGCGGTGGTTCTCGACGGTGCGGTGGCTGATGAAAAGTTCGGCGGCGATCTCTTTGCTCGTCTTGTCGTCGGCGATGAGACGCAGCACGCGCCGCTCGGCGGGCGTCAGGTCCGCGAGGGCCCGGCGGATCAGGTCCGGGT
>JBOGOY010000032.1:0-12639 GCA_050748185.1 Pyrinomonadaceae bacterium | reverse complement strand
GTGTGAAGGCCGAGATGTTGGATTCAGCGAAATCTATCCCGCTGGTGATCCGGCCCGTCGCGGGCAACTTGAGACTGGTCGCTTGGGCGGCGGAGAATAGAGAGTACCTCGAAGCGCAGTTGCACAAGCACGGCGCGATCCTCTTCAGAGATTTCGCCATTGATAATACGACCGAATTCGAGCAGTTCGTCTCGGCGATTTCCGGGAGCCTGATGGATTACAACGACCGTGCGACGCCGAGACGTCCGGTGCACGGCAAGATTTACACTTCGACAGAGTATCCTCCGACCCACCGTATCTTCTTGCACAACGAAAACTCGTTCGCCCACACCTTTCCGCGAAAGATATTTTTCTTCTGCGAGTTGGCGGCGCGCGAGGGCGGTGCGACGCCGATCTGTGACGTCAGAAAAGTGTTCCAGCGCCTCAGCCCCGAAATTAGAGACCGCTTCGCCGAAAAGAACGTCCTCTATGTACGCAACTTCGGGGACGGCTTCGGGCTGCCGTGGCAATCAATTTTCAACACCGAGGATAAGACCACGCTGGAAGACAATTGCCGCCGCGCAGGTATCGAGATCGAGTGGAAAGATGAGCACCGCCTGAGAACACGCCAGTCGCGTCCGGCGATGGCCAGACACCCTCACACCGGCGAAATGGTTTGGTTCAACCATGCGACTGTACTTCACGTCTCCACCTTGGAACCGCCACTCCGCGACCAGCTGCTGAAAGGTTTCAGTGAAGAAGACCTCCCGAATAACACCTATTACGGCGACGGCTCGCGCATCGAGCCTCCGGTGTTAGACGCACTCCGCGACGCCTACCTGCAAGAGAAGGTCACGTTCGACTGGCGGAAAGGCGACGTGCTGATGTTAGACAACGTGTTAGTGGCTCATGGGCGCGAGCCGTTCAAGGGTGCGCGTAAAATCGTCGTCGGGATGGCGCAGCCGACGAGTTGGGCGGAAATCGAAACACGAGCACCGACTGACGCTGTGGGTGAGGTAACGGCGAACTCAGACGAATATGAAACCGTCCCCGCGCACGAGCTTTCAAGGCGAGTTGACGTTGCGAGGAAATCCTTACCCGATGCGCCGCCTGAGACGCCGGTCGAGAAAATCCTGACCGAGATTTGGAAGAACGTGCTGCGGCTCGAACAGGTGGCACTCTCCGACAATTTCTTTGACCTCGGCGGTCAGTCTCTCGATGCCATGATGATCCTCGCCCGCATCAACGACATGCTTGACGTGCAATTGCCAATCCGCGCGGTCGCGGACGCCCCGACCGTCGCCGAACTCGCCAAGACCATCCTCCGCGACCCTGACGAGCGAGCGAGAATGGAGAAACGCGCCCGGTTGGTACTCGATTTGGGAGGTTTGTCGGAGAACGAAGCTGCGAAAATGTTGGGGGAAAATTCAGGCCGAGAGCGTGACGGTAGATGAAACATCCCGACCACAATTCGTTCGATTTGTCGCCGGGGAAGCGTGCCCTTCTCGACTGCTTGCTCCGACAGGAAGGACTAGACTTCTCCGCGGCTGCGCGGAGAATTTCCCCGCGTGACGGCTCCCGCCCCGCCCCGCTATCGTCCACACAGGAGTGGATGTGGCTGATGGAGAAGTATGCCGCGCCCGCTTACAACCGCGCCTTCGTGCTCGAACTGAAAGGCAATCTCGACGCGCCCGCGCTGCGGCGAAGTCTCGAAGCCGTCGTCCGCCGCCACGAAGTTCTGCACACGGTTTTCCCGGAAGTGGATGGGCATCCGGTGCAATCGGTCACGCCGGAAACGCGCGTGCCGCTTCCCCTCATTGATCTTCGACATCTTCCCGAACGCGACAGAGAAGACGAAGCGCGTCGCCTGATAGTTGGAAAGAATCAGCAGCCGTTCGACCTAGTTAGAGGACCGCTCTTTCGCGCAGAGGTACTGCGGCTAGGCGACACTCGCCATTGGTTGCTGCTCAATCTTCATCACATCGTCTGTGACTATTGGAGCCTGAACATCCTACGGAATGAGATCGGCGCGTTCTACGAGGCTCTATCCGCCGGAGCCACGCCCTCGCTCCCTGATCTGCCAATTCAATATGCCGACTTCGCGTCATGGCAAAAGGGGCGAGCGCAGGATGAACGGATGGCTGAACAACTCGCGTATTGGAAGCAGCATCTCCGCGACGATGTTACCGCGCTCGAACTGCCGACTGACCGCAAACGTTCGTCGGCTCAGGTTCACCACGGCGAGAGAGAAATTTTCCGAATCACTGAAGAGTTGACGGGCAAGCTGGAAACGCTCGGGCGATCCGAACGCGCGACGTTGTTCATGACTCTCATGGCTGCGTTCCAGACGTTGCTGCACCGGTACACGGATCAAGACGACATCATAGTGGGTTTTCCTGTCTCAGGACGCACTCGTAGGGAAACCGAGGGGTTGATCGGAGCTTTCATCAACACGCTGGCACTACGCACAAACCTCGCGGGCGATCCGAGTTTCCGCGAGTTGCTGGGTCGCGTTCGCCAGACCACGTTGGACGCTCTGACTCACCAAGAATTATCTTTCCCGGAACTCATCAAAGAGATCAAGCCAGAACGCGACGTGAGCGGCAAATCGGTGTTCCGGGTGATGTTTAATTTCCGCGACACGCATCTCCCGACAATATGCCTGACGGACTTGACCATCAGCTCCTTGGACGTGTTCGGCGGGGCAATGGATTTGGACTTGGTTCTGACTTTGGAAATGACCGATGCGCGGCTGGCAGGCGCCTTTGAATACAGCGCGGACTTGTTCGATGCCGCTACAATCAAGCGGCTACTCGGACACTTCCGAACGCTGCTCGAAGGCATTGTCGCCGATCCCGCGCAACCCATTTCGCAGTTGCCGCTGTTGACGGCGGATGAACGTTGGCAGTTGCTCGTCGAGTGGAATGACACGGAAGCAGAGTACCCGAAAGACGAATGTGTTCATGAATTGTTCGAGCGGCAGGCGAAACGAACGCCCGATGCCATTGCGGTAGTTTCGGAAGATACACGGCTGACCTACGAAGTACTCAACCGACGCGCTAATCAAGTCGCTCACTTTTTAAGAAAGCGCGGAGTGAAACCGGAGGTGTTAGTCGGCGTGTACATGGAGCGCACGCCGGCAATGATTGTCGCCATTCTAGGGATCCTCAAAGCCGGCGGAGGATACTTGCCGCTCGATTCCGCGTATCCGAAGGAACGTGTGTCGCTTGTTATGCGCGACGCTCGAACGCCGTTGCTGCTGTCCGAATGGCATCTTGAAGTAACACTTCCCGTGCTGGATGCAGATGTCATTTGCCTTGATAGGGACTGGGAAATGTTTGCTCGTGAAGACGAAGAGAATTTGTCGAGCGGAGTGACACCTGACAATCTCGCTTATGTGATTTACACGTCGGGGTCAACGGGCGATCCTAAAGGCGTGATGATCCGTCATCAATCTTTAACGAACTATATCGAAGCCGTGAGTAAAGTGTATGAGTTGGCGGCTTCTGACCGTGTTCTGCAATTCGCGCCAATCAGTTTTGATACGAGTGTTTTAGAGATATTCCCCTGTTTGACACGGGGAGCAACTTTAATGTTACGCAGCGATGAAATGCTACAATCCGCATCCTCCTTCTTGAGAAAATGCGAGGATTGGGACTTAACCGTAATCGTTCTTCCGACTGCCTTCTGGCACGAATTGGTAATGAGCATGAATGCGGAGGCGTTGGTGATTCCGCCTTCAATCCGTTTAGTGGCTATCGGTGGAGAGAGGGCACTGCCGGAGCGACTCGCAGCATGGTGGAAGTTGGTGAGTCAAGCCGTGCGCCTGTGCAACGGGTATGGACCGACAGAAACAACCGTCGTTGCGACAATATGTGAACTGACGCGGCAGTTGGCAGCGAACGCCGTTACAAGTGCTTCGCGCAACGTGTCAATCGGTCGTCCTCTTGCCAATACTCAAATATACATTTTGGATTCGCGTCTGCAACCCGTGCCCGTAGGCGTACACGGCGAAATTCATATTGGCGGCGCGGGTCTCGCGCGTGGGTATCTGAATAAAAATGAACTGACGGCTGAAAGATTTATTCCGCATCCATTCCGTCGTGCTTCGGGAGAGCGCGTGTACAAAACAGGCGATCAAGGTTGTTATCTACCGAACGGCGACATCGAATTTTTGGGTCGCTTGGATAATCAAGTGAAGATTCGCGGATTCCGCGTCGAGTTAGGCGAGGTCGAGACGGTACTGGCCCGGCATGACGGGGTGCGGGAGGTAGTTGTCACCGAGAGTGAGGACGCGTCCGGCGAGAAACGATTGACGGCTTACCTCGTCCCGCATCGGAGACGGCCGCTCGCGACCGGCGAGCTACGCGGTTTTTTGAAACGGTGGCTGCCGGATTACATGATCCCCTCGTCGTTCGTCGTGCTCGACGAATTGCCCCGTACGCCCCACGGCAAAATCGCTCGCCGCGCGCTGCCCGCCGTTACCCGAACGGCGACGGGGGAGACATTCGTCGCGCCGCGTAATCACGTCGAAAAGATGCTGGCGGGGATTTGGGCGGAGGTGCTGCGGGTGGAACGGATCGGGATCAACTGTGACTTTTTTGAGTTGGGCGGACATTCCCTGCTCGCCATGCAAGTCATCTCGCGCGTCCACAGCGCGTTGGACGTGGAGTTGCCTTTAGCCACTCTTTTCGGGGAAGCGGCGACCGTCGCGGGGATGGCGGCGTTGGTGATCGAGCTTTTGCTACTTAATTACGGACCGGATGAGGTGACGCCGCTCTTGAGCGCCGCAGGACACTTCACGGGAGAAGAAGTGTAGTTTCAAAAACCGTCCGGCGCTCCGCCGGATCGTGACGGGCATAATTTTTTTCCGGGCACCACATGGGTTCGGCCTCATCTCACGCCATGAACACGAATGCACCTTTGAGCGGCTCTTTCGTCGAATTCGAGCGACCAGAGATCGAGCACTCTATCCCCGAACGATTTGCGCGACTGGCGCGCGAGCATCATGGTCGCGTCGCGATCAAAACCGAAGGGCGCGCGTTCACCTATGCCGAGTTAAATGGCATCGTCGATTGTGTGGCGCGGGCGATCCTGTCGCGGCGCGGGGCGGGCGAAGAGCCGGTCGCTTTGCTGCTGCGACAAGGAGCGGCGATGATCGCCGTGATTCTCGGCGCTTTGAGGGCAGGTAAAATCTGCGTGCCGCTCGATCCCTCGTTCCCGCGCGAACGGACGGCTTACGTCTTGAGCGATTCGCAGGCGGGACTCGTCGTAACGGACGACGAGCATCTGCCGCTTGCCGCCGAGCTGAATCTTGACGCCTCCCGGCTGCTAAACGTAGACGATCTCGACCGCACCTTGGCTGGGGATTTCTGCCCGCCGGTCTCGCCGGGCGCGTTCGCCCTCATCATGTACACCTCCGGCTCCACAGGGCAGCCGAAAGGCGTAGTGCAAAGCCATCGCAGCGTGCTCCATAACATTAGATTTTACACCAACGGGTTCCGCATCCGCCCGACGGACCGGATGACGTTGCTTCCTTCCTGCAGCGTGCAATCGGGCATGACGAATCTGCTCTGCGCCCTGCTCAACGGCGCGACCCTCTACCCTTTCGACGTTAAGGAGGAGGCGCTCGCCCCGCTCGCCGATCTACTGAGCCGGGAGCGGATTACGATTTACCATTCCGCGCCGACGGTTTTCCGTCATTTCGCCGGCGGCCTGAGTGGCACGGAGAGCTTCCCCGAGATGCGGATCATCCAACTCTCAAGCGAACGTGTGTTGGCGCGAGATGTGGAACTCTACCGGCGACATTTCCCGGATACGTGCCTGCTCCATGTGGGGCTGGGAGCCACCGAGACGACCGGGTGCTTCCGCCAACATTGGATTGACCAGAGAACGCGAATCGCCGGCGTCGTCGTCGTCCCGGTCGGCTATGCGGTGGAAGGTAAACACGTTTTGCTGTTGGACGACGTGGGCGAGGAAGTCGGCCCCGGCCACGTCGGCGAGATCGCGGTTAAGAGCCGTTACCTCTCGCATGGTTATTGGCGCAAGCCCGAACTGACGAAGAGTTTTTTCTCACCGACTTCGGCGAGCGTTCGCCATAATGATGGCGAGCGGATCTACCGGACGGGTGATTTGGGTCGCCTTCATGTTGACGGCTGCCTCGAACACGTCGGGCGCAAGGATTTTCAAATCAAGATCAGGGGCTTGCGAATCGAAGCCGCAGAAGTCGAAGGCGCGTTGCTCGGCGTCCGCGGGATCAAGGAAGCCGTTGTGACGGCGCGGGAGAACCCGCACGGCGATCAATGTCTAATCGCCTACCTCGTGCTCGACCACGAACATGCGCCCGCCGCCGGAGAGATGTCGAGACTGCTGAGTGATAAGCTGCCCGCGCACATGGTTCCCACCAACTTCGTGGTGCTCGACTCACTACCGCTGACGCCCAACGGCAAAGTGAATCGCCTCGCGCTGCCCGTCCCGGACCGGGAGCAGGACGAACTCCTCGGAACTTACGAGGCTCCCCGCACCGAGACGGAGGCGGGTGTGGCGGCGATCTGGGCTGACCTGCTTTTGACGAAGCATGTCGGCAGACATGCCAACTTTTTCGAGATGGGAGGACATTCCCTGCTCGCTGTGCGGTTCATCTCGCGTGTGCGTGAACGCTACGGCGTAGAGTTGCCGTTACGCAGTTTGTTTGACACGCCGACCGTCGTCGCTCTGGCGGCGGCAATTGACAAAAGCCGCGCGTGAGATGGAACACATGTCTTGGCTTTCCTAAATACTATATGCCGCGCACACCAAGAAGTGGATTCTCACCCTAACAGTGCATAGAGCCTGCCCTCGCTCCAGCCATACCCGAACTTCTTAAGAAAGTTGACCGTGTGCTGCTTCGTGGTCTGGTAGTAATTCTTACCCCGTTTAGTGGACAGATCGATAAGGCTGGTTGTTGAGAGCCTCACGCCGCCTGTTTTAACTGCGCTTGGTAGAAGCGCGTTTCATACTCCGCTGGTGCAAAGTAGTTGGTCGCTGAGTGGATCCGGCTGCGGTTGTAGAAGACTTCGATGTAATCAAAGATTTTGTCCTTCGCCTCTTGTCTGGTGCGAAAGCGTTCGTGGTGGACCAGTTCATTCTTCAAGCTGCCGAAGAACCTTTCCGTCACCGCATTGTCCCAACAGTTTCCCTTGCGGCTCATGCTCTGACGACATTCCCATGCCGCGAGTTGTTCTCTGAACGCCGCGCTCGCGTACTGGCTGCCGCGAGCACTATGCACCAGCGGCGAAACCGCACTCCCGCGTCGGCGCTGCGCTTGAAGGAACGCCCGCGCGACGAACTCACTCGTCAGATTGTCGGAAACCGCCCAGCCGACGACGAGGCAGGGGTACAGATCAAGAAATACTACCAGATAGAGCCAACCTTCGTCCGTCCAGATGTAAGTGATGTCCGAAGTCCACACTTCATCGGGGCGTGCGGTGGTGAAGTTTCTTGCCAGCACGTTGTCAGCGACCGGCAAGCCGTGGCGCGAATCAGTCGTCCGCGTGAACTTCTTGACCCTATTGGCTTTAATATCGTGCTCTCGCATCAGCCGCGCGCCCGCTTGTGGTTGACTTGCTCCCCGTCGTAGCGCAACCGACGATACACGCAACGGGGCTGCCGTAAGTTCTCCGACTCTCATTGTGAATCGCTTTGATCTTCTCGACCAGCAACTCATTCTCTGCGGCTCTGGAAGAAGCTTTTCTCCCACGCCAAGCGTAATAGCCGGACGCTCCGACCCCGAGCACGCGGCACATCGCGCCGACACTAAACTCCGCTTCGTGCTCGCGCATAAAAGCGTACTTTACCGGAGACTGCTGGCAAAGTACGCTGCGGCTAATGGGATGGCTCCGCCTCTTTTCCCCTCGCTCGTGCGAATGCCACAATACGGCGCTCGCCACACTTCAACTCTGGAGGCACAAGTCATGACTACAACCACAATTATCGGTATGGGCATCTCGAAGTACTCGTTCGAACTCTGCGGCGCGGACGACCGCGGTCGGCACACCCTGCACCGGCGCCTGCACCGTGACAAAGTGTCCCTCTTCTTCGCCAACCTCCCGCGCTGTGTCGTCGCGATGGAGTCTGGCTCCGGCTCGCAGCACTGGGCGCGCAAGCTCACCGAACTCGGTCACCAAGTCATGCTCATTCCCGCCCAGCATCTCGTCGCCTTCCGTCAGGGAGCGAAGCACGACCGCAACGATGCCGCTGCCATTGCCGAAGCTGCGATGCGTCCTCACCTGCAAACCGTGCCCGTCAAGACCACCGACCAACAAGACCTGCAAACGCCGCATCGCGTCCGTGAACGCCTCAGCCATCATCGTACCGCGCTCATTAGCGAGATTCGCGGCCTGCTCTTGGAGTACGGTATCGTCTGCGCCAAAGGCGTCACCCGCTTCCTCATCTGGTTGCGCGAAGAGTTCGAGACCCGCCTCGCCGACTTCTCGCCAATGGCGCAGGAGACTTTCCACGCCCTGCGCGATGAGTTCCGCGCGCTCGACGCCAGACTCGACGCCCTTGACCACAGAATCAAGGCGGTCTTCAAGTCGCATCCGGTCTGCCAGCAACGCGCGACTATTCCCGGCGTCGGCGCGCTCGTCGCCACCGCCATCGTCGCCTCGGTCTGCGAGCCGCAGCGCTTCAAGAACGGGCGGCAGTTCGCCGCCTACCTCGGACTCGTGCCTCGCCAACATTCGACCGGCGGGAAGCCGAAGCTGCTCGGCATCAGCAAAGCGGGCAACCGGTATTTGCGGATGTTGCTCGTCCACGGAGCGCGCAGCATCATTTACCATCATCGCGCGAAGGAGAATCCGCGCAGCAAATGGGTCACGAAACTGGTTGAGCGGCGCGGGTTCCACAAGGCGAACATCGCGCTGGCGAATAAGAATGGGCGGGTGGTGTGGAAACTGTTAACCACGCCCGGCGAGCGGTTCTCGCCCCCACTCGCCGCCTGATCGAAGCTGGACGCTTTTCACACCCGGGATGCATCCGCGGACGAGAGATGATGGCATAAGCGGTCGGACCCGCCTTGAGTGAACTTGGCTAAAAAAGTGAGGCTCACCACCTCGTGCGGCTTATGAGGACTCAAGGCGCTGATCCCATCAAGGCTCGAAGGCGAAGACCTTCACAACACAGAAGCCGGATACATTTGTTGCATCCGTCCTGCCTTGTGCCAGCTTGATTCGTTTCGTGGTTGACTCCGGCGGCGGAGCCATACATTTTTTAAGATGTCCCGCTCCTGCTCGACCTGCCGCAGCCGCGCCCGCAACTCGGCATTCTCCGCTTCAAGGCCGAAGCGGTTCGCGTGGCGCGCTGACTTCCACTTATGCAGCAGATTCTCGCTGACGCCTAAGCCTTGCGCCACCGAGCGCACGCTCTGTCCGTGGTCGATCATTTTCAAGGCACTCTGCTTGAAGTCCTCATCGAACTTGCGCCGGTTCGTATTGGATGGTTGCTCTTTCATGGTTGCTCCATTATCGAAGCAACACTGGTGTATCTCAAATCAGGACCACCTCACAATCCACACCCAACGTTGAGGCACCTTTGTCAGCACAAATGACCAGAGTTGCTCTAACTCCAAGACCGTCGCCAGCGGGTCATCCGGGTCCGGCTCGACCAGTGTGGCCTGCCACTCAGGGACACTCAGGAACTTTTTTTGAGCCCACTGCTGAGGGTGTTGCGGGCGACGCCAAAGGTGCGCGTCAGGCCACGTCAGCAACGGCGCTCATGAGCGGCGCGCCGCCTTGGCTGGCGTGCTTGCGGGGTGTCACCATTCGGCTGCGGGTGGTCACGGCGGCGGCGTCCGCAAGCTGAACAGAGGTCGCGTGGTTTGCCCTTGTGGGTGAAGCCATGGCGTGCCAGTTGGTCGCTGCCGCAGTGAATGCAGGTGAGGGTAACAATGTGAGAGACTTGACCGCCTCTCCCGCGTTTGAGCCACTACCCCCGTCGGCGATTCAGGTCGGTGAGGGAAAGCCCGCCATCTCAAGGAGCGTCGGCATCTAACAACCGCTTGCAACTCGACCGCCCGATAGCAGCCCTCTCATGCTCATTCCTCACGCCCAAATAGAATGCCATTCGCGGGCGGCGGCTGAAGCGGGGCGTTAGGCGTCCAAAGTTATGCGCCGCGGGGGGCGTACAGAACCCCGGCGGTGCAAGCGCAGAAAGAGGGGATTGGCAGTGAAACACTTATGGTCGGTTCTCGGGATACTGATGGCCGCCGCGACCATCTCGATCGCTTGCTGGATGATGAGCGGCGGCGCTCCGAACCCCCTCGTCGCGTCGGAAGACGCCTCCCCGCCGCCGCCGCAGGCGACTTTGGAGATCACTTACATCGCCAACGAAGGAGTGCTCATTTCGGCAGGCGGTAAGCAGGTGTTGATTGACGGACTGCACCGCGAGTACCAGCGCGGCTACGCATTCCTGCCGGTGGAGCAGCGCGAAAAGATCGAGACCGCGAAAGCGCCCTTCGATAAAATCGATCTGATCTTGGTGTCGCACCTGCACTTGGATCATTTCCACCCCGAATCGGTCGGCCTCCACCTGAAGCACAACCCTCACGCGACCATGGTCTCGTCCCGGCAGGTGGTCGGCGAGATCGAGAAGAACTTCAAAGACTACCAAGAGATCAAAGCGCGCGTGACGGGCGCAACCCCGCCGCTGAAAGGAAGGGCCGCAATGAGGGCCGCCGGGATCGATTTCGAAGTCTTGGGGCTGGGGCACGGCACCGAGCGGCACGGCTGGATTCAAAACCTCGGGCACGTCGTCAAACTCGGCGGGAAGAAATTGCTGCACGTCGGCGACGCCGACACTTCGGCGGAGGTTTTCGGGCAGTTTAATCTGGACGAGGAGGGGATCGACATCGCCTTCATCCCTTACTGGTTTCTGCTCGGAAGTGACGGGCAAACGGTTGTCAGGGAGCACATCAAACCGAAGCACATCATCGCTGTCCACATCTCACCTTCCGAGGCCGAGAAGGTTGCCGATCAGATCAAGCAGGCTTTTCCGAACGCGGTCGCTTTCACCACCATGCTGGAAAAGAGGCATTACTAAACACCGTGAACAGTAGCCAGCCAATTTGCTTGAGATGCATAGGGCGAGCCATAACTCAGGGCACCGCCTAACAACCCATCTGAGGGTGACGAGTCAAGAGAACCTATCAGCTCACGCCGGATTGTTCGCCGCATAGTTGAGCAGCGATGACCCCTTCCTCCGCAAGCTCTCAAGGTACTTCACCTCGTCGTAAGCCGTCCTCGCCTGCCAGCACCGGAAGATGATCCGCACCCACTTCAATGAGAGCGAGCGCACCGCCGCCTGATGGCTCTTGCCCTTCGCCCGCTGCGCCTCGTCATAAGCTCTGGCCCAGAATGAATGCCTAACACTCTCGCCCGCGTACTCATGAAAAGTCTGGCGCAGGAACTTCGGGCCGCAAGTATCTCCACCTCACCCAACAACTCTGTCCATTCCTTTCCATCACCGGTGCCACGCCTACTAGGCACGCCAACACCTGAGCCGATTGCCACCTGCTGCGGTCACTGCCCAGAGCAGCCGTCAGGCGCGCGGCGTAGACCGCCCCGGCTCCGGGCAGCGACTCGAACAGTTCATCATCTTCGTGTACCGAACAGCCTTCTGCGATCTTCCGGTCGAACTCACGGATGGCTGACAGTGTCGCCTTCATCTGCGCGGCCAGCGCTTTCGTCATCGCTACTGAGGAAGAGAGCACGGCTTTGTCAGTCGTGAGTGGTAGGGCTTCTTTGCTCGAGTTGAGCCGCTTCTCCAGCGTCTCTTGCCGCACTGAGTTATGCACCCGAAAGAACTTCAGCAGTGTCTCACGCCGCACTCGCTTGAGTGCTGCAAGGCTCGGCCAGCGCAGGAGGAAGTCGCAGACCAGCGTGGTGCGGATGTCAGGGAATCACTCCAGAACTTGCGGAAAGTAGCACTTCAAAAGAGAAGTCAGCCGGTTGCTGAGCCGCGTCCTGTCGCCGACCACTCGGCGGCGATGCTCGACGAGCAGGCGCAAGGTGCGCGTCTGCTCCGAGTCGGGCTGCCAAACGCGCAACCGCTCGCGGTGAGGCAGGAGCAACTCGGCGAGGTAGGCCGCGTCGGGCGGGTCGTCCTTATGCCGTGAAGGTGAGAAGGCCTCGCGGAACCGGGCGAGGGTGCGCGGGTTGATGGGGTAGAACGTGAGGAAGTCCTACTTCAAGAGCGCGTAAATCAAAGGCCCGCGCGACTGCTCCAAGCAGACGGCGACGCGCTGGCCGCCGAAGCGGGCGCGTAAGCCGATAGCCCATTCCTCGATCTGTTGCGGCGAGTGCGGTAGGACGGCTGTCTCGCGCCTCCCTGTCACGGGATCGATGAGGCAGAGGTCGTGCTTTTTGTCAGACCAGTCGATACCAATGAGCGCGGCGAAATCAGTCAGAGTGTCCCTCCTGAGCGAATGGTGGCTCTGAAAGAACGTGCTGGCTTCAGCCACGGTGAGCTGGTTATAGTAGGGCCGCTCCACAGCGGCAGCAGGAGGTAGTATCAGAATGTGTGGAAATTAGAAAACAGCGTATCCTTGCTGGTGAACTATAAACCCAGTTTGCCGTCGGCGCATCAACGCCGACAGAAAGGATACGCTGTGACTCAATCTTACAC
>JBOGOY010000031.1:0-12686 GCA_050748185.1 Pyrinomonadaceae bacterium | reverse complement strand
CTGGTAATCATCGAGCCCTGCACGTTGCAGACGGCGAGCACGCGCGCGCCGCGCTCTTTGGCTTCGCGCAAAGCGGCGATGGTGTCGGCCGTCTCGCCCGACTGCGAGATGACGACGAGTAAAGTTTTCTCGTTGACCACCGGGTTGCGGTAGCGGAACTCTGAGGCGTAGTCCACTTCGACCGAGACGCGCGCCATTTGCTCGATCATGTACTTGCCGGCGAGCCCGGCGTGCCAACTGGTCCCGCAGGCGGCGATCATCACGCGGTCGAACTGGCGAAACTCGGCATCGGTGATGTCCATCTGGTCGAGATAGACCTTGCCCGTATCGAGCGAGACGCGGCCCTGCACGGTGTCTCTGACCGCGCGCGGCTGCTCGTAAATCTCCTTGAGCATGAAGTGCTTGAAGCCGCCCTTTTCAGCCATGATCGGATCCCAAGTGATCCGCTGCTGCTGCGGCTGGCGCAGGTTCCCCTCAAAGTCCGTGACGCGCACGGCGTCCTTTGTGAGCACGGCGATCTCGCCGTCGCCTAAGAAGAACACGTCGCGCGTGTGCTGGAGGATCGGCGGGATGTCGGAGGCGACGAAGAACTCACCGTCGCCGAGGCCGATCACGACCGGCGGTCCCTGCCGGACGGCGATGATCGTGTCGGGCTCTTCGGTCGAGATGATCGAGAGCGCGAAGATGCCGCGCAGGTCCGCGACCGCGCGGCGGACGGCGCGCTCGAACGTGTCTTCTTCGCGCAGATACTCTTCGATGAGGTGCGCCATCACTTCGGTGTCGGTCTCGGTGACGAACCGGTGATCGCGCGCGCGCAGGCGGTCCTTCAACTGGATATAATTTTCGATGATGCCGTTGTGGACGACGACGACGCGCCCCGTACAGTCGCGGTGCGGGTGCGCGTTCTCTTCGGTCGGGCGGCCGTGCGTGGCCCAGCGCGTGTGGCCGATGCCGTAGGTGCCGTCTAAGGGTTTCAGGCGGATCGCCTCTTCGAGGTTGCGCAGCTTCCCTTCGGCGCGGCGGATGTCGAGCGAGTGATGCTCGTCCACGACGGCGATGCCCGCCGAATCATACCCGCGATACTCAAGCTTTCTGAGGCCATCGATGATGACCGGCACGACCTGTTTGTTTCCTACGTAACCGACGATTCCGCACATAATTGCTTTCCTCTCAAATGGCGAAGGGCCGCGGACAGTGAACCTTAAAGCTTTAATGGCCGCGGAGTTTCAAGTTTGAAGATTTACTGCTGAAGGGATAGGTGTTTCAGTTGTCGCCGGCGCCGGCCGTGATAGTGACCGACTCTTCGGCGTTCGGCGGGGCGGGGCGGGTCTCTCCGGATTTCGCGCCGGCTTCGGCCGCCGGCGGTGGTTCGCTGGGCAGGCGCTTTTTCAGCGTCGCGGGAACGCCGGCGACGAGCGAGTCGGGCGGCACGTCTTTCGTCACGACCGAGCCCGCGCCCGTCACCGAGCGCGCCCCAACGCGCACCGGCGCGACGAGCATCGTGTCCGAGCCGATCTTAACCCCGTCTTCGATGATGGTCGGATGCTTGTTCTTACCGTCGTAGTTGCAGGTGATCGTGCCCGCGCCGATGTTGGTCCCCTCGCCGATCGTCGCGTCGCCGAGGTAGGTGAGGTGCATCGACTTCGACTTGCGCCCCAAGCGCGACTTCTTCATCTCGACGAAGTTGCCGACCGCCGCCGCCTCTTCGAGTCGCGCGTTCATCCGCAGGTGCGCGAAGGGGCCGACCGTGCAGTGATCGGCGATCTCCGAGTCGGAGATGACGCAGTAGTCTTTGACGACGACACCGTGGCCGAGTCTCGAGTTGCTGATGCGCGCGCCGGGGCGGATTTCGCAGCCCTCGCCGATCACGGTGCGCCCCTCGACATGTGCGCCGGGATGAAGCACGGTGTCGTTGCCGATCTGCGCCTCGGGGCTGACGTAGGTGTGCGCCGGATCGATGATCGTCACGCCGCTGTCGAGCATTAGCCGCCTGAGCGTCCGCAGACGCAGAATGCGCTCGAACTCGGCGAGTTCCACGCGCGTGTTGATGCCGGAGACTTCGCGTGCGTCGGTGTGGAGGAAGACGCTCACGTCCTCGCCTTCGGAGCGCAGGATGCCGGGCACGTCGGTCAGGTAGTATTCGCCCTGCACATTCTCGGGCCGCACGCGCCCGAGGGCCGGGAATAGTTTGCCCGTCTCGAAGCAGTAAATGCCGGCGTTGATTTCGCTCACCTGTCGCTCTTCGGGCGTCGCGTCCTTCTGCTCGACGATGTGCTGGAAGCGGTTCTCGCCGTCGCGGATGACGCGCCCGTAGCCCGCCGGGTCTTCGAGTCGGACCGACAACAGTGTGCAGGCCGCGCCGTGCCCGCGGTGCGTTCGATGCTGGTGGATGAGCGCGCCCAGCGTCTCGGCGCGGACGAGCGGCACGTCGCCGGAAAGAACCAGCAACGTCGAGTCGGCATTCTGGAGCGCCTCGCGCGCGACCATCACGGCGTCGCCTGTGCCGCGCTGCTCGGTCTGCGTGATGAAGACCGCACCGCCTTCGCCCACTTCGGCCTCGACCGCCTTTCGCACCTCTTCGGCTTGATGGCCGACGATGACGTGAACTGGGCGTGATTCTTTCATCAGCGCCGCGGCGACGCGGCAGGCGTGTGCGATGAGTGGCCGCCCGCCGAGCGGGTGCAAGACCTTCGCGGTGCGCGAGCGCATCCGCGTGCCCAGCCCGGCCGCAAGGATCAGCACGTCGATGGGCTGGCTGGTGGTCGTTGTCTGGGACTGTTTTTCCATAGGGTTTTGGCCGGAGGGTTTGCTTTAAGAGACTGCGATCGTGGTGATGGCGCGGTATTCGCTCGCCAGCGCTTGCTCGTAACAGGCGATGATGACGCGCGCCAGCTTGTCGGGGCTGTGGCGGACCTTCTCGCCTTCGTCAAGCAAATCGGCGCGCACGATCTCGGCCTCGCGGCCGAAAGTGTCTTCGAGCAAGTGATCGGTCAAGCCGATCTGGTAAGCGCCTTCGGCGGCGTAGCGGGCCGCTTGCTCGTGGCTCACCGGCCGGTTATTGACGACCACGTAATCGAAGTCGATCTCGGAGGCGTACTGCCTGACGGTTTCGATGTGCTGGCGGGCGGTGTAGCCGTCGGTCTCGCCGGGCTGTGTCATCAGGTTGCAGATGTAAATTTTGATGGCGCGGGCCGCGCCGATGCACTCGGCCACGCGCGAGACAAGCAAATTCGGCAGGATGCTGGTGTAAAGCGAGCCGGGGCCGACCGTAATGACGTCGGCCGCACGCAGGGCCGCGAGCGCCTCGGGCAGTGGCAGACAGTGCTCTGGTTCGAGTCGGAGGCGGCGGACAGGTGAGTTCGACGCCGTGATGTTCGTCTCGCCGCGCACCTCCTCGCCGTTCTCGAGTTCGGCCACGAGCCGCACATCGTTGAGCGTCGCGGGGTAGATGCGCCCCTTGCTGGCGAGGACTTCCGAAGAGAGCCGGACGGCTTCGACGAAGTCGCCGACCACTTCCGTCAGCGCCGCGAGAAAGAGGTTGCCGAAGCTGTGGCCGGAGAGTTGGCCGTCGCCCCCGAAGCGGTAACGAAAAAGCCGCGCCAGCAGAGTAGAGTCTTCCGAGAGCGCGACCATGCAGTTGCGTATGTCGCCGGGCGGCAGCATCTGCAACTCTTCGCGGAGTCGCCCGGAACTGCCACCGTCGTCCGAGACCGTGACGATGGCGGCCAGCGACTCGAGCCAGAGCCCGCCGCCGTCACCACACGGGCCGACGAGTTGCTTCAGCCCGGCCAGCACCGTCGAGAGGCCCGTGCCGCCGCCGATGGCAACCAGCTTCAGACCGCGTTCTGTCTCGGAAACGTGCAAATTCGCGAACTCCTTCTACAGCGCCGAACAGCACACATGTGCCGCAACTGCCCTGCGGAATCATACCCAAAAGAGAGGTGCTTTCAAAGCGGTAAGCCCGGAAACGCGCATCCGGGGCAAGAGGCGGGCCGAGGGGCGGTTACTGCCGTGAGGAAAAGAGCACGCGCTCGAAGTCCGGCAGGCTCCGCAGCGAGGTGAAGTCCAGATCGTGCTGTGCGCGCACGCGCAGGCTGGGCTGTAGCTCCAGCGCCTTTTCAAGCGCCTGCAACGCCAGTTCGATCGCACCGAGGCGAGCGCGCGTGGCGGCCAGTCCGTAGTGGATGTGCGCGGCGTTGGGTTCGCGCTTTAAAGCGCGCTCAAACATCTCCTGCGCAGCCACATAGTCGCCACGGTTCAACTCGATGACGCCGCGGTCGTACAATGCCTCGGCGTCACGTGGCAGTGTGCTCTCGGTGCGGAGTCGCGACTCGGCGACGTTAAGGTAGATGCGCGCGCGCGCCGTGTATTCCGTCGCCCCGGAGTGTTTCTCGATAAAAGTCCGGAGCAGGCTCCGCGCCTCGCCGAATCGCCCGCGGGCGAACTCTTTGTGGGCGCGCTCGAAATCTCTCAAGGCGGCGGCTTCGTCTTTCGAGGGCTGCGGACGCGGCACATGTGTGAATTTGCTCGCTCCGCTTGCCATCAGCCGATTTTTAGCCGGGGCTGGTGGCGTGCTTTTTCCTTTTTTGGCCGGGGCGACAGCTTTGCTGTTCGCTTTAGCGGGCTTGTGTGCGGCTTTAGCCGGCGCTTTCGAGTTGGTCGCTGTCGGTGCAATGCGCCCCTTCACGTTAGCCGCTTTGGCCGCAGGTGAAGCCGCTTTTTTTACTTTGGATTTAGGGGCAGCAGGTACGCCCTTGCCCGCAGTCGAACCGGACTTGGCTTTAACCGCTTTCAGCGCAGGAGCCTTTTTCCCGCCCGATGTTTTCGAGATGGATTTCGGGCTCGCCTGCTTAGTGTTCAGTTTGCGGTTCTTCGCCGGCACAGTTGACGGGGCGTTGCGTGTGGCAGGGCGAGCAGATAGCTTTTTCATGCCCTTGATGACAGGATCGCTCATGCGTACCACTCGTTATCAAAATGACCCGCCCATGATGACCGGGTCTCAGAAGCATCGACAGCTTAACACAGCTCGGGGCATAAATCAACGTAGCAGTGGAGTTTGCAGACATACGGCTGGTCCCCTGCGGTCTGTAAGCCATTGAGCAACAAAGAAAAACAGTTGAAGTTGCCAGATCGCTATGTTAGAGTGCCATTGGGGTTGCGGCTGGTGGCTGTCCCACACTGGAAAGCCGCTCAGGACGACCCGCAAAGTACCAGATTCAGTTGTTCTACGACTTACGTTTCCAGCCCTGAGGCCCACGTCGGCACTAAAGTCTCCTTCATTTTGCATTCCATTTGAGAAAGCGCCTGTACTGATGACAGACACACCCATCATTATGCGCGAGCAGCAGTACGAGCGGATCGTCTCCGTACTGACCCGGCTCCGGCAAGACTCAATGGCTCATGTTGTGTTCTTGGTGGACAAGAACGGGCAGCAGATTGCTGTGCAGGGTGAGGTGACTAACCTCGACACGACGAGCCTCGCTTCGCTGGCGGCGGGCAACGTCGCGGCCACCGGCGGCATGGCCCAATTGATCGGTGAGAAGGAATTTCCCACGCTGTCACACGAGGGGGAGCGCGAGAGCATTCACATTTGTATCATCGGGCGGACGCTGCTGGTCGTGGTCTTTGATGATCGCTCAAGCTTGGGACTGGTGAAGTTGCGCGTCAAACAAGCCTCGCGCGAACTGTCCACGGTTTTCGAGGATGTCGAGCGGGAATCAAAGAAGGCCGGGGCGCAGGAAGACTCGTTCTTCGCCGATATTACTGACGAGGACATCGACAGTTTGTTTAATCAGTGACAAGCGACAGGTGACAGGAACGAAAGCATGTTCTATCCTGTCACCCGTCACCCGTCACCCGTCACCTTGTTGCTATGACGTTCATTAACTACGCTTCACGCGAGATCAATTGCAAGATCGTCTACTACGGTCCGGGCCTGTGCGGGAAGACGACCAACCTGCAATACATCTACGACTCGACTGCGCCCAACGCTAAAGGCAAGCTCATCAGCCTCGCCACCGAGACTGACCGCACGCTCTTCTTCGACTTCATGCCGCTCGATCTCGGCACGGTGCGCGGCTTCAAGACGCGCTTCCACCTCTACACCGTCCCGGGCCAAGTCTTTTACGACGCCTCGCGTAAGCTCATCCTGAAGGGCGTGGACGGCGTCGTCTTCGTCGCCGACAGTCAGGAAGAGCGGATGGACGCCAACATCGAATCCCTCTATAACCTCGAAGAGAACCTGCGCGCGAACGGCTACGACCTGCTGAAAATCCCTTACGTCCTGCAACTCAATAAGCGCGATCTGCCGAACGTCGTGCCCGTCGAAGACTTGGTCGGCGAACTGCGCCGCAAGGACGAGGTGGTTCACGAGGCCGTCGCCTCGACCGGCGTCGGCGTCTTCGACACGCTCAAGTCTGTGGCTAAACTCGTGCTCACCGAACTGAGAAAGTCCTAGTTTCGGAATCTTTCCGCCCGTGCCTCTCTTAGCGGTACCCTTCCGCCTGTAACGCAAACAACTCCGCGTACAAGCCGCGCCGGGCGAGCAACGCCTCGTGCGTCCCTTCCTCCGTGACCGCGCCGCCTTCGAGGACGACGATGCGGTCGGCCACGCGCACGGTCGAAAAGCGGTGGGAGATAATGACGGCGATCCGCCCCGCCATCAGCGCGGAGAACTTGCGAAAGACTTCGCCCTCGGCGCGCGCGTCGAGGGCAGCGGTCGGTTCGTCGAGAATGAGCGCCTGCGCCTCGCGCATGTAGGCGCGGGCCAGCGCGATCTTCTGCCACTCGCCGCCGGAGAGATCGACGCCGCCCTTAAAGCGCCGCCCGAGCACCTGCCGATACCCGTCGGGCAAGCGCGGGAGCAGCGAGGCCGCGAGGGATTTTTCGGCCGCTGCGGAGATTATTTCCGGAACCGCCGGAGCGGACGCAGATTGCTCTAGCGTCGCCGAGCCGCCGGCCTGTCCTGCCGACGCCTCGTCCTCGGCCGCGTCAAGGTAGTCGCGCACGCGCTCGATCTCGCCGACGCCGATGTTCTCGTCAAAGCGCAGATCGTAGCGGACGAAATCCTGAAAGATGATGCCGACGCCGCGGCGCACCGATGCGAGATCGTAGTCGCGCAGATCGCGGCCGTCGAGAAGGATGCGGCCTTCGGTCGGATCGTAGAGCCGCGCGAGCAACTTGGTGATGGTCGTCTTGCCCGCGCCGTTTTCGCCGACGAGGGCGACGCGCTCGCCGGGCGCAAGCCGCAGGTTCACGTGCCGCAAGGCCCAGCGCTCGGCTTCGGGGTAGCGGAAGCCCACGTCCTCGAAGACGACGCCTTCGCGAATGGGCGTCGGGATCGGGGGCGCGCCGGGTTGCGACGTGATCGTCGGCCGCGTCTCGAAAAAGTCGAAAAGGTCTTTGAGGTACAGACTCTGCTGAAACACGACGCTCGCCCCCGTCAGCAGCCGCTGGGTCAGGTCGCGGCAGCGCGCCAGCGAGGCGGCGAGAAAGGTGAGCGAGCCGATCGTGATCTCGCCCCGCACGGCGCGCAACAGGACGAGCGCGAACGCGCCGTAGTAGCCGAGCGTGCCGACGACGGCGAGCGCCGAGGCGAAGAGCCACTTGCGGAGCGACAGTTTTTTGTTCTCCTCGTAGAACCGTTGCGAGAGTTCGCGGTAGCGCGCGACGATCCACGGGGCGAGGCCGAAGGTCTGCACCTCTTTGGCCGTGCGGTCGCTTGCGCCGAGCAGTCGCAAATAGTCGAGTTGCCGCCGCTCAGGGGTCCAACG
Organism: Pyrinomonadaceae bacterium; assembly: GCA_050748185.1. Taxonomy (GTDB): domain Bacteria; phylum Acidobacteriota; class Blastocatellia; order Pyrinomonadales; family Pyrinomonadaceae; genus JACCRA01. Next base: position 4,914 of record JBOGOY010000031.1, on the reverse strand, counting down.
ATACAAGAGCGAGTATTCGAGCGAGGAGAAGTGTGTTTCGCTCACGAAGCCGGGGACCACGGCGACGGCGAGCAGCAGCAGCAGCCACGGGCTGTAGGCGAAGAGCGCCGCGCCCAGCAGCAACAATGTCAAAGCCTCCTGCCCGAAGGTGAGGAGTTGCGCGAGCAGTCCGATTCGTCCGGTCGTCTGCCGCCGCGCCCGCTCAAGCCGGTCATAGAAGGAAGGGTCTTCGAACTGGTAGAGGTCGAGCGTCGCGGCGTGGCGCAGCAGCAGTTCGCTCGTGTGGTTGGAGAAGAGATCGCTGAGCAGGCTCTCGACCAGCGCCGAGGTTCTGGAAAGGGCGTCGCCCACCAACACCAGCGCGATCTCGACGCCCACCAGTTTCCATAGCCGCGGGAGATCGGGTGAGCCGGTCGCGGCACCCGCGACCACCGCGTCGATGATCAGTTTCCCGACCCAGAGTGTGAGCGGAGTGACGAAGGCGCGTGCGAGCCGCAGCGCGAGCATCGCCACGTTCAGTCCCCGGTGCGTCCGCCAGACGAGCGTCAAGAACGGCGGCACGTATCGCAGCGCGGCCAGTTGCTCGCGCCACGTGGGCGACTCGTCGCCTGCGCCGGGGCTCGGCTTTCTCGCGAAGGTTAGAGCCATTCGTGATCATTGAACACCGCGATCGATGAGGAGCCCCGCGCCGCAAGCGCCCGGGGCACATCGTCCTGCCGTGTGAGGGGAGAGGGTTGTCAGTCGCCACGCCGGGTGGCTCGCGCGGGGGCGGGCTCAGTCGGATTTCTGCGAGAGCAACTCGGTGATGGTATTGGCGAGCGACACGATGCCGTCCGGCTTGCGTAGAAAAGCGTCGGCTCCGGCGCGCTGCGCGTCGGCCTCGAGATCGTCCGCCGACAACATTACGATTAGCGAATCCTGCCGGTGCGCCAGCGCGCGTGCCCGCCGTGCCAACTCCAGACCGTCCATTCCCGGCAGATCGTAATCGAGCAGCAACAGATCGTAACGGTCGCGGCTCTCGATCAGTTTCCACGCCGCGTCGCCGTCCTCGGAGACTTCCACCGCCCAGCCCTCGTTTTCGAGAAGCTCTTTCACCGTCCGGGCGACGACGGCGTTGTCTTCGACGTGCAGGATCGAAATCGGCTGTAACTTCTTACCGGGATCGTCCAGCCGGCAGTAAGCGTGGCGGCGCGGGTCGTGAATGGTGATGATGCTGCGACGCCGCGGGACGGCGGGCGTGCGCGCTTCGATGAGGTTCTGGTGCCGTGCCTTGAGCAGGTGGGCGAGGGACTGGTGCTTGATGCCGAGCCGTCGCGCCGCGCGCGAGACGCTGCCGTTCTCTTCGCGCAGAGCCTGTTCGATGAAGCGCGCCTCGTAGGCCAGCACCGCTTGCGGTAGAGAGAAATTGGTCCCCGGCGCGACGCCGGCCAACTTGCCCGTCACGAGGCGGGCGCACTTTCTCAGCCGAGCGATGTCCTCCGCGTCCTGCGTGCGGGCGAGTAATTCGTCGGCGCGGTGGAACCATTCGGCCAGTTCGACGGGCGAGAGCCGCTCGGCCCCGTGCTCTTCCAACAACGCCAACGCGGCCAGCCCTGCGCTCTCCGGCGCGGAGGCTCCCTCGGCCACCTCGACAGCGCGTTGCAGTGTCGCCGCCGAAAGTTCGTGCTCGTTGAGGCGCGCCTGCACGACCCCTTCGACGATCATCGCGTCGGCGAGCAGCGCCAACTCGCCGCCCTCCGCGAGAGCCGTGACGGCCACCGAGATGACACCACGCGCTTCGGCGTAACGCCGCTCGGCCACCAATACCCGCGCTCGCGTCTCATCCACCTGCGCGACACTGCCCGAATCTTTCAGGCGGGCGAAAATTTGACGCGCGCGGTCGAGGTGCCCGTGCGCGTCCTCGTAGCGCCCCAGCCGGTAGAGCAGCATCGCGAGATTGTTCAGGTTGTTGCCGCACAGCCGCTCGTGCCCCGCTTGCTCAAAGTGAAAGATCGCCGCCGTGAATTCGATGATGGCTCGATCCGATAGATCCGAACGATCCTCCGCAACGGCCATGCGGCGGAGCACCAACCCGCGCTGACCGTGCCACCTGCCTTTCAACGTATCGCCCCCGGCGGCGAAAATCGACTCCGCGCGAATCAATAGATCCCAAGCCTCCCGGTAACGTCGGGCGCTGATTTCCACCAGCGTCTGCCTGATCAGAATTCTGGCTTTTAACTCGTCGGCGTCCGGCAACAGGCCTAACGATTCGGCCAACACCACACGGGCTTCGTCCAGAGCGCCCAGACGCCAGTAGCAGAGGCCGAGTTCGTACTGCGCCTCAGCCACTTTCGGCGGCGCTTCGATCGTTGCAAAAAGCCTGACGGCTTCACTCAATAAATCTTTTGCGGCTTCCAAAGCGCCGGCGATATTCCTCGCGCTCCCAAGCCGGCAGGTCAGCACTCCACACTGCATTAGCAGTTCCGCCCGCGTCCTTTCGGCAAGTCCCTTCAGCGGAGGACGCTGACCCACGCCGCGCCAGAACTCGCCGAGCGCCTCGCACGCCTCCTCAAACTGGCCGTTGAACGCGCGCTCAGCGGCGAGACCGCAGAGCGCAAGCGCCTGTCCGTCCGCATCCAGTTCAGCGGCGTCTAGTTGCTGTCGGCGTTTGTCTGTTAAATTCATGAACGAACAACCTTTCAATGGGAATGCAAGATGTTTGCATATCTCTGAACCCGCCGTGTAAGACTAAGGTACGGCTTGGTAAGGGAGTTGGACTAAACTTCGTTGACTCTGAAAAAGGAAACCAATCATGAAGAAAATTATTCGCGCTGCGATGCTCGTGCTCGCGCTCACCGCCACGGCTTACGCCGGTGACATGCAGAATGATAAGACCTCGTCGCTACCCCCGCCGCCGAGGGCAGCTATGACGCAGAGCAACCTTGGTGACATGCAGAATGACGTCACAGGGGACATGCAGAACGACGTGACTGACTTAGCGGCGGCGATCGCCATGAATCTGTTCCAGACAGTTCTGACGCTGTTCTAGCATGTGAAAGGGAATTCGACAACCGATGCCACCATGGGCGTGTGGTGGCAAGGGTTAAGTGTGCCCGCGCATCTTAGCAGAATCGTCACCAACGCCCTAAAATTTTTATTCGTCACGACGCCTTGCGGCGCGCCTCTTTAAGCGATGGACTTGATCATCATCAGCCCGTCTCCGCCGTTCGAGTAATAGCGCGGGAGGCGTTGCGTGACCGAGTAGCCGAGGCCGCAGTAGAGTTGCTGCGCGCCCGCGTTGATCGAGCGAACTTCGAGTCGGACGGTTGTGATCTGGCGGCGGCGGAAGCCGTCTTCAACTTTGCTCATCATGCGCTCGGCGATTTTGCGGCGGCGATGCTCGGGGGCGACGCCGAGGGTCGTGACGTGGCCGGTGCGGTCGGGCTCGACGAGTCCGACGATGAAGCCGACCATCGCGCCTTCGGGCGTGACGGCGCGATAGGCGACGACATCGGGGCTGGTCAGAAGGTACTCGAAGGTGTCGCGGCTGTAGGCCTCGCCGTCGATGAAGCAGCGCTGGTCGAGCCGCCACACTTCGTCGAGTTGCGAAATGGTGAGCGGACGAATGTCGTACCGCAACTCGGCGGCGGTCGGCGTCGTCTGACCCGAGCCGTTACGCCGCACGCCCTCGGTCGCGCGCGCGGCGGTGGCTACTGCGGACGTGCCGTTAGTGTGTGTCTCCGCCGGGGCGGGGAAAAAGCGCGAGCGGATTTTCTTGAGCACAGCCATAATAAACAGTGACGGGTAACGAGCGACAGGTGACAGCATAAAACAGGCTCTCATTCCTGTCACCTGTCGCTCGTTACCCGTCACTAAATGATTAGCATACAGTCGCCGTAAGAATAAAAACGGTAACGCTCAGCGACCGCGTGCCGGTAAGCCGCGAGCGTCAGTTCGCGCCCGGCGAAACTGGAGACGAGCACGAGCAGTGACGAGCGCGGCAGGTGAAAGTTGGTAACGAGCGCGCCTACCACTTTGAACCGATAGCCGGGCGTGATCGTCAGGCGGGCCTCTCTCTCCCCGGCTTGTATCAGACCGTCATCGCCCGCCGCGGATTCGAGCGCGCGCACAGACGTGGTGCCGACGGCTACGACGCGGTTGCCGCGCGCGCGCGCTGTGTTAATGGTCTCGGCCGCGACTTCGCCGATCACGAAGCGCTCGGGCGCGACGCGGTGCTCGCTCAGGTCCGCGACGCGCACCGGCGCGAAGGTGCCGTAGCCGACGTGCAACGTCAACTCGACGATCTGCGCGCCGCGCGCACGCACTTCTTCGAGCACGCGCGGCGTGAAGTGCAGCCCGGCGGTCGGCGCGGCGATCGCACCGCGCTCTCTGGCGAAGACGGTTTGATAGCGTTCGCGGTCCTCACTGGCCGAAATGTCTTCCGCCCACTCAGTCCCGCGCTTGATGTAAGGCGGCAGAGGCGTGCGGCCCAGTTCTTCGAGCAGTGCGTGAAAGTCTCCCGCACACTCGAAGCGGACGGCGCGCCGTCCTTCGTCGAGAACCTCAGACACTTCAGCCCGCAGTCGCCCGTCGCCAAACGAGACCTGCTGGCCCGAGGGCAGACGCCGCGCGGGCCGCGCCAGCGCCTCCCACACGAGGGGTTCCAGTTCGCGCACCAGAAACATCTCGATCTGCCCGCCCGAAGGCTCACGCCGCCCGACCAGACGGGCAGGGAAGACCCGCGTGTTGTTTAGCACCAGCACGTCGTCTGGTCCCATGGACGCGGGCAACTCGGAGAAGCGTCGATCCGCCCAACTCCCTGTGGCGCGCTCGAGTGTCAGCATCCGCGATGCGTCGCGCTCCGCAAGCGGGTGTTGCGCGATCAGTTCTTCCGGCAACTCGAAATCAAAATCAGCGATTAGCACGGTGCGAGTA
>JBOGOY010000030.1:0-12791 GCA_050748185.1 Pyrinomonadaceae bacterium | reverse complement strand
GAGTCACAGCGTATCCTTTCTGTCGGCGTTGATGCGCCGACGGCAAACTGGGTTTATAGTTCACCAGCAAGGATACGCTGTTTTCTAATTTCCACACATTCTGATACTACCTCCAAGATTCAAACCAACATTACCTCGCAGGTCGCGGAGTTGCTGCCGAAGGGCACCAATTTCACCAGCTTGCTGAAGGTTTCCCCGGCGACCCGCCAAGAACCCCTTTCGGGCGGTTTCCAGATTGACGGCGCGTCTGGCTCGGAGAACACGTTCATCATCGACGGTCAGGAAGTTACTAACTTCCGCACCGGCACGCTGAACGTCAACAACAACCTGCCTTTCCAGCTTGTGCAGGAAGTTCAGATTAAGACCTCCGGTTTCGAGGCCGAGTTCGGCGGCGCGACCGGCGGCGTGATCAACCTCGTGACTAAAGGTGGAAGCAACGAATGGCACGGCGAGTTCGGCTCGCAGTTCCGTCCGAGCGGTTTGCAGTCCGACCCGCGCCCGTTCCTGCGTAACTTCAGGTCGGGCAGCGCCACTGCCACTCCCTCCACTTTTGTGGACATTCCTGAGTACATCCAGCCGCGCAAGGATGAGGGCACGGACTATTTCCCGACCGCTAATCTGAGTGGCCCGATTATCCGTGATCGGCTGTGGTTCTTTGCGAGCTACACGCCGCAGATTTTCAACACCGAGCGAACGCTGGATTACATTTCGCCTGATCCGCGCAACAGAACGGTCTCGGAAACTCTGACTTATGATTTCCGCCGCGTGATTGACTACTCGCAACTTCGCCTCGATGGCGCGCCGTCCGACAAGCTGCGACTGACAGGCACGTTCACTTACAACCCGGTTCGGGATGAAGGGGCTTTGCCTGCTTTCACCGAAACTACCGGTTCGCCGCAGTCGGCTCAATTCGGCGGCAGCATCGGCACGCTGCGTGGCCCCGCATTCCTAGGCCAGCAGGGTGGTCGCCAGAACGCGAACAACGTCACCGGCTCGGCTATCTGGACGCCGACTAACAAGTTGGTCTTGAACTTCCGTGGCGGTCGCAGCTTCCTGAACGAGAAGTTGGGCTCTTACGGTCTCCCGCGTGCTACACGCATCGTCTGCAGCGCGGCGAGCAGTGCCAGTGCGGCAGCCGCCGCTGGATGCACACCCGGGCAACAGAACTTTGCCAACAACTTCCAAGTTGACTTCGATGTTTCCACCCGTAAGACGTTCGACGCCGATGCCAGCTACTTGTTGAACAACTTCGGTGGCCGTCACCAACTCAAGGGCGGCTATCAGTACAACGGCATCAGCAACACCACGAGTCAGGGTTATCGCAATGAGGGCATTCTCACCCTCATCTACGGTACCCAGACCATCGCTAACCAGACCGGGCAAGCTCCGGCACCCGGCACCACCGGCGTGGGCGTCTTTCAACGCTTCGCCACCGAAGGTCAGGCGAGCAGTGCCAACACCGCCCTGTACATTCAGGACAGCTACCAGCCCACATCGCGACTCTCGCTCAACTTCGGTATCCGTATTGAGAAAGAGACCGTCCCGACCTTTTCCCAAGGGAATCCGGGTATTGAGTTCGGCTTCGGCTCCAAGCCGGCCCCGCGCCTCGGCGTCGCCTACGACCTGACCGGCGACGGCAAAACGAAGCTCTTCGCTAGCTACGGCTGGTTCTATGATCGCTTCAAGTACGAATTGCCGCGCGGCTCTTTCGGCGGCGACTTCTTCCGCCGCGATTACTTTGATCTCATCCCCGGACGGGCGTTCAACTCCTACACTCTGGGCGAGATTCTCGGAACCGCTTCGGACCCCTTGGGTGGCACTGGTTGCGAAAGTGATGATCCGGCAGTTCGCAGAGCTCCCAACGCGCTCTCCCGCTGCCAGTTCGACTTCCGCATCCCATCCAATCTGGTTGGCGATAACCTCTTCACCAGCGGTGCCGTCGATCCGGACATCAAAGCGGCGCGCCAGAGCGAGTTCACTGTCGGTGCTGAGCGCGACTTGGGCAGCGGTTTCCTCTTCAGGGGCCGTTTCACGCACAAAAATGTCGACCGCGCGATTGAGGACATTGGTCTTCCGACGTCAGGTGGCAGCGAGGCCTACATTATCGGTAACCCGGGCTTTGGCTTGGCCGCTCAGGTCGCCCAAGATCTGGGCTTCCCCGTGGTCAAGGCCGTGCGCCGGTACGACGCGATGGAACTGCAGATCGACAAGCGTTTCACTCGCAAATACTACTTCAACGCGAACTACACGCTCAGCCGGCTGTACGGTAACTACTCCGGCTTGGCGAGTTCGCTTGAGAACGGTCGTACCAGCCCGAACGTGAGCCGTCTGTTTGACCTGCCGTTCCAGCCCTTTACCGCCACCGGTGAGCCGATTGACGGACGCCTGCCGACGGATCGTCCGCACGTGTTCAAGTTCTACGGTGCTTACACGCAGGACTGGGGCGGTCGCAACTCGACCGAACTCTCGGGCTTCACCACGGCGACTTCGGGTACCCCGTTGACGACGATCTTCACTTTGTACAATCTCAGCCCGACCATCCTGAACGGTCAGGGCGATTTGGGCCGCACCGAAGCGTTCACGCAGACGGACTTCGCAGTTCGTCACAAATATCGCTTCGGCAGCAACGAGCGGCTCACGCTGGTTGCCGAGATTGACATCCTGAATCTGTTCAACGAGGACAATGAACTGGGACGTCAGAACTCGATCAGCCCGAGCAACATCACCGGGCCTAATCTAGGCTTCGGCGGTGGGGCGGCCGGCGAAATTGCGACCATCAATGCCCTCATCAATGGGGGTATCCAACCTCAGGTGGTCAGCTTCATCAACGGTCGGGTGGATCGTCAACAGACTACCTTCAACCAGATCAACAGCTTCCAAGCTCAGCGCGAAGTGCGCTTCGGCTTCCGTCTGCTGTTCTAACAAAACAAACTCCGCACGGAGTTTGAACTTGAAAAGCCCATCCGGATAGTCCGGATGGGCTTATTTTTTGCTGTCGCCAGAATGTTGCCGCCGTGGTGGTGGGGACGTGAACTATTTCGTGTCCGCTTTCTCACGCAACTGCTTGATTAGCCCTCTGATTTTTTCCGCGTCCGCCGCTTTCGGCTGCGCTTTCAGGAATAGTTCCAGCTCGTCGGCGGCCTCTTTATAGCGTTTCTGATCATTGTAAAGCCCAGCCATTTGCCAATGTACCTCGGCGGCCTTGCCATTAGTTAACTCATTGGCACGCTTAAAGGCCGCCTCTGCCTGATCCAACTTGCCTGCGCGCTTGAGTGCCTTCCCGAGCCACAGATGCGTGTCGGCGGCTTTGTTGTAGAGCGCGACGGCACGCCGCAGATTCTCAATGGCCTCGTCAGTCTGTCCCAGTTGGTACTGCGTCCACCCTAAGCCGAAAACGCTCGAATAGCCGCGTGGGTTAACCTCGACCGCCTTCGCCAGTAAGACGAGTCCCGCCTCGTAATAGCTGCGGTTCGTGGTGCCACGCATCACGTACTCCGCGCCCAGACGGTCCAGTGCCAGATAGTAGTCCGGGAAAACTTCGATGGCTCTCTTCAGATTTTCAAGGCCTTCCTTCTCTTTTTTCTCGCGCAGGTAGTTGATGCCTTCTTCATACAACCTCTTAGCTGGCTCCGGTACGGCTTGGGCAAAAACCACGCCGGGGGCAGCCGCAAACGGGCCGGCGTTGGCGCGCTCATTGAGTTTTAAATAAATGTCGATCTGCTGACGGTCGGAGCCGCTGCCGGCGACGGCCGACACGCTTGCGAGAGTTATCTCCTGCGTCTGCTCCAAATAATCCGTGCCGTAGGGCAGCACCCTGATTTTATAACGCCCGTCCACCAGACCACCGAACCTGAACCGCCCAGAGCCATCGGTCTTCGCGCGGCTGACAGTCGAATTCACGTCGTCAAGCAATTCTAGATACACGTCAGCTACGGGGCGACGCGCAGCGCCGAACACCGTGCCGGAAATCTCGTTTCGGCTTTGTATGGTGATCGATGCGCTCAGTGACATTTGACCGGTGGGCGGATGTGCCTCGGCGGTGGCTAAGTGGATGGGGGTGATGGACAGTCCGAGCGCAAGACCGAACACGAAGCGGACGTCTTTCTTCATGACGATTCTCCATCTTGGGGCAAATTCAATCAGTAGGATTGATGCATCGTTTAAGGCACAGGTTAGATGCTGGTGATTATAGCACAGCCAAAACTGCCTACGACTGTTTGCTCCATACGACCTCCAAGATCGAATGCAGCGCATAGAGGGAATCAAGCTCGGCTGCTGGATAGTATGCTGCGTTGATTTTGTTGAGCCTGCTACCGCGGATGCAGGCCACCGCCGAATCAGCGCCCATGTAGGTACTGATGATCTGTGCTACAAAAGAACAGACTAGTGTTCCATCGCAGGGGGTGTCAATAACTTTGTGTAAATGCTCATCGTTAGAAAACAGGCATTCTGTCTTCAAAGAGAATCGCAAAGCGATTAAGAGCGGCGCGCCAGTCCTTCACAGGCATCGTCCACCGTCGAGTGATATTCTTCAGCGCTAGATACAACAACTTCAGTGCCGCTTCGTCGGTCGGAAACGAACCACGATTTTTGATGATCTTTCGCAAACTCATATTCGTGGATTCAATGGCGTTCGTCGTGTAAATCACTCGCCGGATTTCCGCCGGGTAAGCGAGAAATGGCACAATCCGTTCCCAGTTTCGCTGCCACGATTGAGAGATCGTTGGATAGCGAGCGTCCCACTTTGCGGCGAACTCCGAGAGCCTTAATTCTGCATCTTCGCGCGTTGCCGCACGATAGATTTTTGAGAGGTCGGCAGCAACTTCCTTGCGCTCTTTGGAGCCGACGAAATTGAGAGAATGTCTGACCATATGCACAATGCAAAGCTGGACTTGCGCTTTCGGAAACACGGTTTCGATAGCTTCAGGAAAACCTTTCAAGCCATCAACGCAAGCGATGAAAATGTCTTTGACTCCCCGATGCTTGAGTTCCGTGATGATCTGTAGCCACAGCTTTGCGCCCTCTGTCTGACCGAGCCACAAGCCAAGCACCTCTTTGTTTCCTGAAAGTGTGACACCGATTGCTAAGTGTACGGCTTTGTTGATGACATGCGCGCCATCACGAATCTTGATCTGCAAGGCGTCCAGGTAGAGGATCGGATAAATGGCTTCTCATGGCCGGTTTTGCCACGCCGTGACATCTTCCATCACGGCTTCGGTGACGTTGGAGATGAGTTGGGGTGAAACTTCTACTTTGTAGATTTCCTCGATGTGCTGTTGCATCTCGCGCGTCGTCAGCCCGCGCGCGTACAAGGAAAGAATCTTCTCATTAAAGCCATCGAGCCGCGTCTTTCCCTTCGGCACAATCTTTGGCTCGAACTCAGAATTACGGTCACGCGGGACTTCGATGGGAAGTGTGCCAAAGTCGCCTTTGAGAGTTTTTTCTGACGTGCCGTTTCTGGAGTTGCCGGAGTTATCGCCAGCTGCGTCATGGCGTTCGTAGCCGAGATGTTCAGTCATCTCAACTTGCATGGCGCGTTCAAGCAAAGCTTTGGTGAACTGCTTGAGCAGCCCATTCTCGCCGAGAATGTCTTCCGGCTTTTTGTAATCACGCAGCAGTTGGTCAATCAGATCAGTATCAATCCGGTCAGTCGTGGACTTGGTCATCGTCGTCACCTCGATAAAAAGTTAGAGTTTACGGATAACGACCATTTACACGAAATTATTTACACCCTCCCATCGCAGTAATTTCGATGCTTGAGTAACTGAACTTTGAAAGCTTTTCTGCTGAAAAACGCTTCTGTATGGAGAAGCTAAACAAGCAAATTCATTGCGATGGAACACTAGGCCTCCACCCCGCGCGCCGAAGAATTGTTTGAGCGCCGGGTAGACATCTTCCTTATCGTCGATGCGGACGCCGATAAAGCGCTCCTTCTGCTTCAGGCGATCATTGAAGATCGACAACAGCGCGCCCGAAGAGCGGCGGTAGCCCGACGACCCTTCTTCGCCGATCTCGCCTAATCTGAGACGAACCGCTACCAGATTTCCCGCAGGTCAAGTATAAAGCCGGAAAGCGCCGGCTCGGCGGAGATCGTCTCAGGCTGCTCCAATTTCACGACCGGCAATTGTGGCCGGTACACATCAACCCGCCTCCGTTCCGGATCGATGAGCCAGCCGAGCCGTGTCCCGTTATCGAGATACTCCTGCATCTTTTCCTGAAGCGCCGCGTGGCTGTCGGTCGCAGAACGAAGCTCGATGACAAAATCGGGACACAGGGGGAAAAACTTTTTCTTCTCCTCCGCGCTTAACGCCGCCAGCCGCTCATGGCTGACCCAAGAAGCGTCGGGCGAGCGGACGGCCCCGTTCGGGAGCCGAAAGCCCGTCGAAGAATCAAAGGTCGTCCCCGTGCCGTCGCGCTTGGCCCAGCTTCCTAATTGAATCGTAATCTCGGCATTCCGTTCTCCGGTCTCTCCACCTGTCGGCGGCATAATCAACAACCCTCCTTCCGCGGTGCGCTCGATCCGCAAGTCGCGGTTGAGTTGCGAAAATTCAAAGAACTGCTCATCCGTCAATTCAATGACCGGATGCAGGTGCACGAGCAGAGGCGGGTGGCCGAGATCGGCGGCCTGACTTTTTTCGGACAACGTCGTTTCCATGACTCTTTCACCTTCTTCGCCTTGTCACGCAACGGTTTTTATTCTGCCTGTGATCTTTTCGACGTTGCGCGTCAGGCGTGGCTTTGAGGGATAACTCAAGCTGGTGGTCGGCAGCGGTGTGCGCCGCAGGATACTATCGCGCGGGTTGATGTCGCGATGGTGCACCTTCCGGCGGCTTCGCATGAGCACAAACTAACGACGGCGCGCGACCTGCACGCTTCATGGTTCTAAGCCTCGACGCCGCGCGCGCCGAAGAATTGTTTGAGCGCCGGGTAGACATCTTCCTTATCGTCAATGCGGACGCCGATAAAGCGCTCCTTCTGCTTCAGGCGATCATTGAAGATCGACAGCAGCGCGCCGGAGGAGCGGCGGTAGCCCGACGACCCTTCCTCGCCAATCTCGCCATAGCCGAATAGGGCGCACGTCGTGATCAGCTCGTCCGCAAGGCGCACCGCTTCTTCGTTGTCCGAGTAATAGTTATCGCCGTCGGAGAAATGGAACGGGTAGACGTTCCAGTCCGAAGGCGAAAAGCGCTCTTTGATCACATCGAGCGCGAGTTGGTAGGCCGAAGAGACGACCGTGCCGCCTGACTCGCCCTGCGTGAAGAACTGCTCCTCGGTGACTTCTTTCGCCTCGGTATGATGCGAGATGAAAACGATCTCGACGTTGTCGTACTTGGTCCGCAGGAAGCGGACCATCCAGAAGAAGAAGGAGCGGGCAATATACTTTTTGAACTCGCCCATCGAACCCGACACGTCCATCATCGAGATGACGACAGCGTTCGATTCGTACTTGATGTCTTCTTCCCAAGTCTTGAAGCGCAGATCTTCCTTCCTGACGTTACCGAAGCGGGCCTTGCCTTCCTCGCGCGCGTTGCGGCGGATGTTTTCGAGGATCATGCGCCGCTTGTCGAGGTTGGCCATCACGCCGGTGCGGCGAATTTCGTTAAAGCGCGTAGTCTTCGCGGGGATGGCTTTCTTCGCCTTCTCTTCGAGGAACGGCAAATTCAGATCCTCGAAAATGAGCGCGGCCAGTTCATCGATGTTGACTTCGGCTTCGTAATATTCGCCGCCACCGCCCTGCCCCGCGGGGCCACTGCCGCCGCCCTGCCCCTGCGGATCCTCGCGCCCGAGCACATCGCCAACTTTGGTCTTGCCGTCGCCCTGTCCGACGTGCTTGCGTTTGCGGTGATCGAAGCGGAACTTGTACTCGTCGAGCGAGCGGATCGGAACTTTGACGGTGCGGCGACCATCGGAGAGGATGATCGACTCGTTGGAGACGATCGAACCGAGGTTCTTGCGGATCGCCTCCTTGACGCGCTCCTTGTGGCGTTCCTGATCGATGATGCCTTTGCGCTGCAGAGACCAGTCGTTGCGCTGAATCGTCATGTGAGCCCTCTTGAATCGTGAATCGTGAATCGTGAATCGTGAGCAACTGCTTTCTCCGATTCACGATTTACGATTTACGATTTACAAAAATCAGAGACCAGCGAGACGAACTCCGTGGGCCGCTCTTCCTGCGGCAGGTGCCCGCTGTTCGGGAAGACGAACAGGCGTGAACCGGGGATCAATTGGTGCAGGCGCTCGCCGTTTTTAAGTGGCACGTCGCGATCCTGCGCGCCCCAGACCAGCAGCACGGGGTGCTTGATGCGCGCGGCCTCTGCCTCGATGCGGGTCGCGCTCCAGCGACGCAGCGTCCGGAGGGCGGCGCGGTGCGTGCTCGCCGCGCGCAGCGGGCCGTGATGGGCCGCGATGCGGTCCTCGTCGAGCAGGTGGCCGTTCGTCTCGGCGTAAACCTTCCTCATCCGCCGGCGGACCAGCAGGCGGATGTCCATCAGGACCGGCGACAGGAGATCGCCCATCAGCGGCGTCGCGGCCAACCTGAGCAGCATCATCTTCTTCACGTCGTCGTTCGACACGGCCCCGACCAGCACCAGCCGTTCGACCCGCTCCGGACAGTCGAGCGCGCACACGGCCGAGACCGCGCCGCCGTAGGAACTGCCGACGAGCGTCGCCCGCGCTAGCCCCAACTGGTCCATCAGCCCCGTGATCATGCGCGCCTGCGACTCGATGGTGTACTCGCCGTCGGCGGGCTTGCCCGAAAAGCCGTAGCCGACGAGGTCGGGCGCGATGACGCGAAAACCCTCGGCCGCGAGCGGCACGATGACGTCGCTCCAGACGAAGGTCGAAGCGCAGAAGCCGTGGACCAGCAGCAGCGTGGGTGCGCCGGGATCGCCCGCCTCCTGAAAATGGATGGGGACGCCCTCCACCTCGACGAAGCGTGACTTTTCTGCGTGCGGCAGGCGCGGCGCGTGCTCGGCCCACTCGACGTCGCGCGGCCGCGTTAACAGTTTGACGGCCAACGCCGCCCCAGCCACTCCGTAAACCCCCGCGATCCAGTACCGTTTTTTCATCTTTCGTTCGCGCTTACTCGCCGACCAAAAAGCCCGCACCTTTCTACCGAAAAGCGCGGGCTTTGGATTCTCGCCTAATCTCGCCGCGCCTCCCGCGGCTCAGTCAGCGCGAGAGCAGCGTGCCGACGTAGGTCAGCAGTTCGTTGGCGCAGACCGGGCAGTAGCCGTGGTCTCTGACGAGCCGATCGACCACCTCGTTGATGCGGCGGAGTTGATCCGGATCGGGCGTCTTCGCCGAGGTCGTGATCTTCACCACGTCCTTCAGGTCCGAGAAAATCTTCTTCTCGATGGCCTCCTTCAGGCGCTCGTGAGAAGTGTACTCGAACGGCTTGCCCTTGCGTGCGTAAGAAGAGATGCGGATCAGAATCTCCTGCCGGAACGTGTTCTTCGCATTTTCGGAGACGCCGATCTGCTCTTCGATCGAGCGCATCAACTGCTCGTCCGGTTCGACCTCTTCCTCCGTAATCGGATCCTTGATGCGCTCCTTGTTGCAATAGGCTTCGACGTTGTCGAGATAGTTGTTGCAGATGGTCCGCGCCATCTCCTCGAACGAATAGACGAAGGCGCGCTGCACTTCGATCTTCGCCATCTCGTCGTACTCCTTGCGGGACGCAGAGATGAGATTCAGGTAGCGCTCGCGCTGCTCTGAATTGATGCCGGTGTGCTGCTCGAAGCCATCCTTGATGGCGCGCAGGGCGTCGATCGGGTTGATGCAGGTCACGCCGTCGCGGACCAGCGCGGACGACAGGCGGTTGATGACGTAGCGCGGGCTGATGCCGTCCATCCCCTCGCGCACCGCGTCTTCCCTCAGTTCGCGCACGTCCTTCGACTTGTAGCCCTCGACATCCTCGCCGTCGTAGAGCTTCATCTTCTTGGCAACGTCCACGCTCGCGCGCTTCGGCTCTTCGAGGCGCGTCATGACGGCGAACATCGCGGCGACCCGCAAAGTGTTCGGCGCGATGTGGACGTTCCTCAAGGCTTCGGACTGCTTCAGCAGCTTGTCGTAAATCTTCTCTTCCTGCGAGACGCGCAGGTTGTAAGGAACCCGGATCATGATGATCCGGTCCTGCAGCGCTTCGGACTTGCGGTTGCCGACGAAGGCATTGTACTCGTTCTCGTTCGTGTGCGAGACGATCACCTCGTCGGCGTAGATCATCGCGAACCGGCCGGTCTTGATGTTCTGCTCTTGCGAGAGCGTGAGGAGAGAGTAGAGAAACTTCTCGTCACATTTGAGAATCTCGATGAACTCCATCATCCCGCGGTTGGCGATGTTCAATTCGCCGTCGAAGCGGTAGGCGCGCGGGTCCGACTCGGCCCCAACCTCGCCGATGGTCGAGAGATCGATCGAGCCGGTCAGTTCGGTAATGTCTTGTGATTTCGGATCGCTCGGCGCGAAGGTGCCGATACCGACGCGCTCTTTCTCGGAGAAGACGATGCGCTGCACGAGCACGTCCTCGTGTCGGCCGTGGTAGGTGTGTTCGAGCGCGTAGCGACACTGCGGGCAGAGATCGCCTTCGATGTAGATGCCGTAGTGCTTCTCGATTTCGGCGCGGAGTTGTTGCGGGATGAGGTGCAGCGGCTCCTCGTGCATCGGGCAGTCTTTGATGGCAAAGACCGCGCCCTGCTCGGTATGGCTCCACGTCTCCAAGCCCCGCTTGAGCATCGAGACGATGGTTGACTTGCCGCCGCCGACCGGCCCCATCAAGAGCAGGATGCGCTTGCGGACTTCGAGGCGCTGCGCGGCCGATTTGAAGTATTCGACGATTTTCGCGAGCGGCTCTTCGATGCCGAAGAGCTCGTCGGAGAAGAAATTATAGCGGACGAGTTCGTCGCGCGAGCCCTCGTTGAACTTCTCCACGCTGGGGGCGTGGATCATGTCGTTGATGCGCGCGTGTGAGAGCTGGGCCAGACGCGGGTTCTGCGTGACCAGCTCGAAATAATCGCGGAAGGTGCCCTGCCATTGGAGAGCTTCGCGCTCTTGGCGCAGGCGTTCCAGCCGTTCGCTGATGTTAAATCCCTGATGGTCATTCTGGTCTTGCATCGCCCCTCGCACCTCTTCTACGGCTTTGCGCGCGGACGGCGTGCGGGAGATCACGCCCTGATTTTTCAGAAAGAGCGGCGACGATCCCCGCTGCCGCGATGGCAGACGCGAACGGTCGCCTTCATTCAGCCCGACTCGATGCGCCGTGTCGGCGCTCGCGCGTTAGGCGCGCCCGATGCGCCGTCGAGTCTGCCTTACCCTGAATTAACTCTTACACATTTCAAAGAATGAAGACGAGTCAAACACTTTTCTATCGCTAAAGCGTTCGCCCTCACAGGCAAGGCAAGTATAGCACAATGAGGCGAGCGCGATTTCAAACTTTGTGTCAACCATCCTCGGCCGCGAGCATCACGCGGGGCCGCAACGCGCCGCGCTCAGCGTCGTACACGCCGATCGCGATTAACTCTCCCGCCGCGTCGCAGAGGCGCACGTACTCGCCTTCGTTCAAAGAAGTATCGGCCGCACCGAGCGCCGCGCCGTGACGCGCCCGCCGCGCGTCTTGGTCGGTTAGATGCACGACCGGCATCTCGCGGAGCGCCGCGTTCATGGAAATCAGCAACGCGCCGACCGTCCTCGCTTCCGCCGTTTCGTTCAACTTATCCAGTGTCACGGCCCGTTCGAGCGAAAAAGCGCCGGCGCGCGTGCGTCGTAACTCAGCGAGGTGCGCGGACGCGCCCAGACGTTCGCCGATCGCTTCGGCCAGCGTGCGCACATAAGTGCCCGCCGAGCAGACGACGCGCACACCGAGATCGCAAGTGCCGTCGGGGCGGCGACTGAGTAACCCCTCAACATCTTTTACGGTCGCCTCTAACTCGTGGATTGTGACGCGCACCGGCTGGCGCTCGACCTCGATGCCCTGCCGGGCCAGATCGTAGAGCTTTTGCCCTTTCACTTTCTTCGCCGAATACATCGGCGGCACCTGTTCGAGTTCGCCGCGCAACGAAGCGAGCGCCGTCTCGATCTCTTTTTCGCTCCACACGCGGCACGGCTCGAAGGTTTCGGCGTCGCCGCGCCGCGCGCCCGTCAGGTCGCCCGTGTCCGTGGCATAACCGAACCGGACCACCGCTTCGTACTCTTTAACCGCGCCCGACAAAAACTGCGCGAGCCGCGTCGCCCGCCCGACGAGCAACACCAGCACGCCGGTCGCGAACGGATCGAGCGTCCCCGTGTGCCCGATGCGCTTTTCCCGCAAGACGCGCCGCGCCCGCGCCACCACGTCATGCGAAGTCCAGCCCGCGGGCTTGTCGATAATAAGGAGGCCGTCCATGTTTGAATTTTTGGTTGCCGATTTTTGATTTTCGACTGAACGAAGTCGCGCCCGCGGTCATCAGAATACGCCTCTGCCTTGAATACGACTCTGCCTTGATTTCAAATCTCACCTCTCAGATTTCAAATCTCAAATTGCCGCTTCTGTTGCCGGCCATCGCCGCGCGTTGGTGTAAGATTACCTCATGCGGAGACGAATGAACGCACGGAACGCGAGGGCGCGGGACGCGGGGGAAGAAAGTCCGGCGCGCCCGCTCGATCCCGAAAAAGCGCGGACGCGCACGTTGCAGCGCGCGGTGAAACTGCTGGCCGCGAAGCCGCGCTCGGTGGCCGAGTTGCGCGAGCGCTTGTCGGAAAAGCCGTGGGCCAGCGAAGAGGCGATCGAGTCCGCGCTCGTCAAATTGCAGGAGTACGGC
>JBOGOY010000029.1:0-12808 GCA_050748185.1 Pyrinomonadaceae bacterium | reverse complement strand
GGTTAGCTCCGGGCAAAGGAGCCATTGTGGCGCAAGCCATGAGTAACATGGCGGCTAAACGGCTCGGCGTGAAGATGCTGCTCGAAGGCGCGAGCCCTCAGGAGGTCATGGCTGCGATAACGAATCCAGACTTTGACAGCAACTTCTCCTTGCAGCAGTACGGAGTCGCGGCACTTGGTTCCGAGAACAGGCCGGTAGCTTATACCGGTGAAGATACAGATAGCTGGAAAGGTTCGGCACAAGGGTATGGTGTCTCCGTACAAGGCAACATCTTGACCGGTGTTGAGGTAGTTAATGCTGCTCTTTCAGCATTTGAGGGTGCGGCAAAGAATGGTCAGATGAGCTTAGCTGATCGGTTGATGGCGGCACTTGAAGCCGGCGCCGCCAAAGGTGGTGATCGTCGTTGCGGCTCACAAAAGGCACGATCAGCATTCATCATTGTGGTTAGGCCGACAGACAAGGTTGAAGCGGCATATCTACGGATCAACGTACCGGGGCAGGAGGAAGGTGGCGCCAATCCGGTCAAATTACTGCGGCGGGAGTATGACAGGTGGCGAAGGGCAAAGGTCGAGCGTCACGATTGATGTCACCGACCGTGCCGCCCAAGTCTTTCATCACCCCACTTGCGTGGGCGAGAACCCCTCTAGAGCCTGTGATGAACTTTCGAGTCCCTCAAACCAGCATTTTGCCCTTAAAAGGGAGGCTATGAACTGTTCACGCTGGCAACAAGGCCGTATCCCGAACCGGTGATGGTGGCAGCCGGGAGATAACGCCCAAGATACTCGGGCTGACCTGCTCAAAGTGCATAACAGGCTTTAGTCCCTCTTTCATTACCCCCCGGCGCGGCCGGACAAAGTTCGCCTAAAAATGAGGCCCGTATTTGCCCTGTGTTGAATCAAGGGCTTACGGGCCGTCTTCGTGTCTCATCGCTTGTTGTGGCTTAAGTGTGGCGCGGTGCGGCTCGCTTTAGGGCTTGCACCGGTGCATGTGACGCTGAGTGAAGACTGGACCGACAATGAGCTTATAGACAGCGCCGCGGGCGCACCGCCGATACGGCTAAGGCTCGCGCATGAAAACAACGTTACCCGCGGTCGGGTGCCTGCCGTTATAGGTGCTCTAGGTTCAATTTATTCTTACAGCCTTAGCTTTGATCCCTACACCTTATATATAGGAGAAATTTATGGAACACTTCGCAGCCCTCGTCGGTATCGATTGGTCCGACAAATAGCATGATGTCTGCCTAGTTGATCTCGCCACTGGTAAGAGAGAGCAGTTCATCATCAATCACACCCCGGAAGCTCTCGATGAGTGGGTCGCTAAACTAAGGGCGCGCTTCCCTAGTCAGAAGATCGCAGTCGGTCTAGAGCAGTCGCGCGGCCCGCTGATTTTTGCCCTCTTGAAGTATGACTTTCTCATGTTTATCTTCGATTCGCTGCCCGGCTCCGGCACAGTTTATAGTTCGCGGTTGCTGGCCGCACTGGGCACAGACCGCAGCCGATGGGCGAGCGTCGATGATCTGTTGTGCTTCGCCGGCGTCGCACCTGTCATGGAGCGCAGCGGTAAACAAGCGCGAATCAGGTGGAGGTACTTCTGCCCAAAATTCCTTCGTCAATCCTCATCGAGTACGCGGGTGAGTCGATCAAGCATTCCTTCTGGGCCAAAGCCTACTACTCTTCGCAACCAGCCCGCGGCAAAAGTCATCAAGGAGCCGTTAGGGCATTAGCCTTCAAATGGATTCGGATTATCTATCGATGCTGGCAGACACAGACGGCGTACAATGAGGTCACCTACTTGGAGAGCTTGCGGAAGAAGGGCTCACCGCTGCTGTCGTTTGCGGCGAACAATCCGTCGTAATAAATCAGAAATCGAAAAAAGCTCTTGACACGTCGGCCTCAGATGAGTTGTTGGGAGGCGCGTACCCAAAGCATAGACTTGCAAATTAGAAATCTTGGTTGTCACTAATCTTTTCGCACCGAGTTATTTACTTGCCACATACGCCCAACGCGGATGACCGAGACGGCATAGGATCCTCACGCCTACCGGAGCAGAAAGCGAGATACGCTCTCGGCATATATCTTGGGTGCGGTGGTCATCCCTTCGTGCGCCTGCCCCTGCAACTCCTCAATGCGGACATCAGGGAGGGCAGCGGCGAGGGCATCGGTGACATAGAGGTCGCGAGGGCTTTCAGTGCCGATCTGGAGCATCACCGGAAACTGTAGGTCACGAAAGCGCTCGGCATTGAAGTCATACCCGCTCAGCGCGCGCAGGTCGCCTAGCGATGCCTTAGCATCGGCGATGATGGGCGGCCAAAGCTCCGTGGCCCGCAGTTCATCCAACTCATCAACCGGCACGGACAGCCTGTCGCGAAAGAACGTCACCGCGAAACTTTCCCAATCGCCGGACTGCGCCAACTCTTCAAGCTGCTCTAGCGCCTCCTCCCCGACGACGCGCGGCCATGCCGCCTCGTAGAGCACCAGCTTTCGAATGCGGTCCGGGACTTTAGCGGCTGCGGCGAGCGCGGTATGAGCACCGTAGGAGTGACCGAGAAGGAAAACCGGCTCGCCGATTGACTGAATCACCGCCACGACATCCCTGCTCTCATCCTCAAGACTATGACCTTTGGTCGCGTCCGTTTCACCCCGTCCCCGACGGGCGATGGCGTAGGTGGTGAACTGCTTCTCGAATAGTGGCTTCACGAACTCCCAGTTGGTCTGGTGGTCGCTGAAAGCGCCGTGCACGAGGACCAGAGGCGGGCCGCTGCCGTACTTGTCGTAGGAGATTATGGTTCCATCGAGTGTGGTAATGCGCTGCATGGATTTACCTCCATTCGCTTAGGTTGCCCGACGCTCGACTTCAGCGGCGGGCGCAGGCACGCAACCGGTAGTGGACAAATCAGGTGGGATGCAGTGAGAGATGGTAGCGGTGCAAAAACAAACGTAGACAAATCTCGTGCATCCGCTCCGACTTCGAGAACGATAAAGTTTTTCTGACGAAGCGCGCCAAGCGCTGACGGAGGGTGTTGTTCCACCGCTCAACGTGAGCAGTCAACCCACTCTCCGTCGCGCACTAGCTTTTCACTGTCGCAGTGACGGCATTTGAGGGTGATGATCATCATGCTTGATAGTCTTTATCATCCCACCCGATTTGTCCACTACTCAGCGGAGATCGTTCCGGCGGATATTTTGGCTTGGCGCGAACATTTGCACACGGTTAAGAAAAGCTCGGCCTCAACGGTTGCTCTCAAACTCTCGGTGATTCGCTCCATGTACGATTATCTGCTACTGGCCGGATACGTCTCGACCAACCCGGCGCTCGCGAAACTGGTGCCACCGCCATCCTTACCGGAAGACCTGCGGGGGAGGGCGCTCTTACCAAAAGAGGTGCGGCACTTACTCTCCGGCCCCGATCGCTCTCGACCGGACGGCGCGCGCGATTATGCCCTGTTGCTGTTGATGCTCAAGACCAGCTTGCGGGTAACTTCAACAACCGGGAGGCAAGGGCGCGTGTCGCAGATGACGAAGATGAATCGCCGCCGCCTGCGCGCCTTACCGGTAAAACACGAGATGACGGCTGAGGACGTGGCGCGTGCTGTGGCTGATCCGACGAACTTCACTCCCCTATGCCTTCCTGCGCGACTCCCTCCGCGCGGGTTTGCGGGGCTCCCTCTGAAGCTTTACCGGGGGAAGATTTTTGACAGCTAGACGGCAACCGCAATTCACACCCGGCAAATTGCTCGACGAGGGAGGGTTCAATGGCTTGCGACTAACCTTCACACTCATTTCTCATTCAGGGGATCAGAGTCGCTTATCTTTAGATAAATAGAATTGGCTTGACGCGCGCTCTTATCTCGCCTACATTGCCCCTGCAAGAATTGACACCGGTTGGAATTCACGACCGGACTCATACGTGGCGATTTAAGGCAACTTGCTCCACGATAAAAACTGCTAAAGAGCTGCTTGGATTCTCAACAGAGAACCCCGCGCACTCTTCAGGCGCGGGGTTTTTCTTTTTCCCCGCCGGGCTGGTTTTCCCGCCTCCGAATCGCCGCGCAGACTTCATAAGGAGACTGCGATGGCAACCGCTTCCGAAGAAATAGGGGTCGAACAGGATTATTGCTTCGAGACGCTCGCGCTGCACGCTGGGACCAGTCCCGATCCCGCGACGGGCGCGATGCTCATCCCGATCTATCAAACGACGACTTACCGACAGAAGGCCGTCGGCGAACACAAAGGCTTTACCTACAGCCGCTCCGGTAATCCGACGGTTTCCGCCCTCGAACGACGGCTGGCGGCGCTTGAGGGCGCGGAATTCGCCACCTGTTACGCGACGGGGCTGGCGGCCACGACAGCCTTGTGTCTGGCCCTGCTTCGATCAGGCGAGAGGGTCGTCGTGTCGCAGGCGGTTTACGGCGGCACGGTGAGACTGCTCCGCCAGACGTTGGCTCCATTCGGCGTGAGCGCCGAGTTTGTGGACACGTCTGACAGTGAGGCGCTCGCCGAAGCTCTGCGTCAACCGACTCGTTTCGTTTTCATCGAAACGCCCGCCAATCCCACTCTGAAATTGACGGACATCGCGCTGGCCGCCCGCCTTGCTCATGCGGCAGACGCCTTACTCGTCGTCGATAACACTCTGCTCACGCCCGCGCTTCAGCGCCCGTTCGACTTGGGAGCGGACATCGTCTTGCATTCGACGACCAAGTTTATTGAAGGCCATAACGCGACTGTGGGCGGCGCCCTCGTCACGCGCGACGCGGAATTGCACGAGCGTCTGGCGTTCACACGCAATGCCATCGGCGCGATTCAATCGCCCTTCCCGGCGTGGCTGACGCTGCAAGGCGTCAAGACTCTGCCGCTCAGGATGGCTCGCCATTCGGAGAATGCGCTCTGCGTCGCACGCTTTCTTGAGAGCCATCCCCGGATCACAAAACTGCTGTATCCCGGTCTTGAATCCTTCCCGCAATTTGAGTTGGCGCAACGGCAGCAAGGCACGGGCGGCGCGCTCATCGCCTTTGAGGTCGCAGGGGGCGTCGAAGCCGGCGTGCGCCTGATGAACTCCGTCCGGCTCTGCGCTCTGGCGGAAAACTTGGGCGCGGCGGAAACGCTCATCACGCATCCGGTTTCCATGACCCACACGGACGTGCCGCCGGAGCAAAGATTGGCCGCCGGCATTACGGACGGTCTCGTGCGGCTCTCGGTCGGCTTGGAAAATCCCGATGATTTAATCGCCGATCTTGGTCAGGCTCTGCGCCAATGATCACTAAGAGAGTGTCGCCCACGGCCACGACCAGCAGAACCCAAACTTGGAGGCATGCGTCCGATGAAAACAGCCACACGTTGCGTTCACTTAGAAGCGGACGGCGACCCTTACGGTGCCGTCTCCCCGCCCATCTATCAGACGGCGACTTTCCGCCAACCCACGGCGACGGAATTTGGCGAATATGATTACACGCGCACCGCGAATCCGACGCGAAGGCTCCTTGAGCAGCAACTCGCCAGACTAGAGGGTGGCGCTCATGCGTGCGCGTATGCCTCCGGCATGGCGGCGCTGACCGCGCTCGTGCGTCTGCTCGGCGTCGGTGACGAAATCATCGCCGGCAATGATTTATACGGCGGGACGGTCCGACTGCTTGGTCAAATCCTGCCGCGGCAAGGAATCAAGGTGAGCTATGTTGAGACGACGGATTTGGCGGCGGTGCGGCAGGCGATAACGCCGAATACTAAATTGATCCTGATTGAAACGCCGACCAATCCCTTACTGCGTATTTCGGACATTAACGCGCTGGCGAGGCTCGCGCGCGACGCCGGGGCGTTGCTCGCCGTCGATAACTCCATGCTGTCGCCCTGCTTCCAGCAACCGCTGGCGCTCGGCGCAGACATCGTGATTCACTCCGCGACCAAATACCTGTGCGGGCACAGCGACGTGACGGCGGGCGCGTTGGTGACGAACGACCCGCAACTCTCCGAACAGATCGCATTCCAGCAGAACGCGGAAGGCGCGGGTCTCAGCCCATTTGAATCATGGTTGTTGCTGCGCGGAATGAAGACGCTGGCTTTGCGCGTCGAGCGGCAGAACGCAACGGCACAAGTGATTGCGAGCTTTCTCTCAGAGCATCCCGCCGTCGAGAAAGTTTACTACCCCGGATTGACCGGCCACGCGGGGCATGAGCTTCATCGCGCACAAGCGACCGGCGACGGCTCGGTGATCAGCTTCACGACCGGAAACGTCTCACTCTCCGAGCGGCTCGTCTCCGCCGCGAAGTTGTTTACGATTGCGGTCAGTTTCGGCGCGGTCGGTTCGGTCATCAGTCTGCCTTGCCGGATGTCACACGCGAGCATTCCGCAGACACTCAAAGAAAGTCTCGCGCCGCCGCCTGATCTCGTGCGGCTCTCGGTGGGTATCGAGGATGTGGATGACCTCATTGATGATCTCAATCAAGCGTTTGAAGTAGCGATAGAGCGCCGCGCTGATGCGGTGTTAGCAGGCTGCGCGAGGTAACTTCGCGGCAGGTTTTGTCGTTCTCCTCGACGGGCTCTCTTCATTGGAAGGTGCGCGGGCGTGGGTGAACGACTCCGGTCTGGCTGAACACGGCGCGAAACTCAACGGAATGTACGAGACGAAACGGATGAACAGAGGGCAGGACACAATAACTTTCCCGCGGAACCTGTTGCGTGGGCGTGTGGCAATCGTCACTGGGGGCTCATGCGGAAGGCATTCGTCGCAGGGGTGAGGAGCTTCAGTGTGGGCAAGCAAAAGAGGGAGGCACAGCATATGAGTGAGAAATATCGCGTCGGCATTCTCGGCGCGACGGGGGTCGTGGGGCAACGCTTTCTCCAACTCTTGGAAGATCATCCGCAGTTCGTGGTGACGGCGCTCGCGGCTTCTGATCGGTCGCAGGGGAAACTCTACTCAGAAAGCTGCTCTTGGCGTCTGCCGGGCGAGATGCCCGCGCACGTCAAGTCAATCACGGTTGCGCCGCCGAGCCCGCCGCTTTCCTGCGATGTGGTCTTCTCCAGCCTGCCCGTCGGTGTCGCGCGCGAGTCTGAAGACGCTTTCGCGCGCGCGGGATACCCCGTCATCAGTAATTCATCCGCTTACCGGATGGACGCGGATGTCCCGCTCCTGATCCCCGAAGTCAATCACGAGCATCTCTCCTTACTCGACGCGCAGCGCGACGGGCGCGGCTATCCGAGCGGGGGCTTCATCGTAACCAATCCGAACTGCTCGACCGTCATGATCGCTCTGGCCCTCGCGCCACTTCACGCGCGCTTCGGCGTCGAGGCGGTGGTCGTGACGACGATGCAAGCGCTCTCCGGGGCGGGCTACCCGGGGGTGGCTTCGCTCGACATCACGGACAACGTGCTGCCATTCATCGAGGGTGAAGAGGAGAAGATCGAGCGCGAGACAATCAAGATACTGGGTCGGGCGAGCGATTCCGGCATCGAAGAAGCGCAAATCCTCGCGAGCGCGCAGTGTCACCGTGTCAACGTTTCTGACGGGCACACGGCGGCGTTGCGCGTCAAACTCGTGCAACGCGCGCAGCTTAGTGAGGTGCGCGACGCGCTCTCGTCCTTCACCTCGTTGCCACAGGAGTTGAGACTGCATTCAGCGCCGGAGCGGCCCTTGATCGTCTGCGATGAACGTGATCGTCCGCAGCCGCGCCTTGACCGCGACGCGGGCGGCGGCATGAGCGTGACCATCGGACGTCTTGAGCGCGACCGCGTGCTCGATTATCGTTTCGTCGCTCTCAGCCATAACACGATCAGAGGGGCGGCGGGTGCAGCCCTGCTCAACGCCGAATTGCTCGTGGCGACGGGGCGTCTTTCCCGCCGGCAGTAAGGCTCTTTCCGCGCGCAGAACAGAAACCGGGCTAACATGAGGAAGAAAATGCGAGTGATGAAGTTCGGCGGCACGTCCGTCGGCGATGCCGACTGCATTAAACGTGCGGCGGAGATCACTGCTCGCGCCGCGCGCAAAGGCGCTATCGTGGCGGTGGTTTCAGCGATGGGCGGGGTCACCAACCGCCTCATCGAAGCGGCGCAGAGGGCGGCGGCGGGCGAGGAGCACGCTGCTTTCAATCTCACATCCGCGTTGCGCGGTCAGCATGTGTCAGCCATCGACACGCTCATCAGCGACGCAGATGTTCGTGCGACACTGACCGCCGAGGTCGAGCGGATCATCGCTGAGGCGGCGGGTCTTTGTCGCGGCACGGCGCTGCTGCGAGAATTGACCCCGCGCGCCCTCGCCTCAATTTCGAGCGCGGGCGAGCGACTCTCAGCGCGTTTGATGGCCGCCGCCTTGCGCGAGCTAGGGACCGACGCCGTGGCCGTCGAAGCCACGGAACTGATTGTGACGGACGATCACTACGCTCAAGCCGAACCCTTAATGGCGGAGACGCGCGAGCGCTCACGCGAGCGACTAGGTGAGTTGCTCGCCGGTCACACCGTTCCGGTTGTGACAGGTTTTATTGGTGCGACCAGCAAAGGGGTCTTGTCAACCTTAGGGCGTGGCGGCTCAGACTATGCCGCGACGATCCTCGGGGCGGCGCTGGGCGCTGAAGAGGTCATTATTTGGACCGATGTGGACGGCATCTTGACGGCCGATCCCCGGCTCGTGCCCGAAGCTCGCACCCTCCGCGAGATTTCCTACAATGAAGCTGCGGAGTTAGCTTATTTCGGCGCGAAGGTCTTGCACCCTAAAACCCTACGGCCAGTTACCGGGGCGGGGATTCCAGTCCGGATCCGCAACAGCTTTAAGCCGGAGCACATCGGCACGAAGATTACACGCACAGGGCATCCGACCCGCAGCGGCGTCAAAGCGATCACAGCCATCAGCGACGTCAGCCTGATTACGGTAGGTGGGCGCGGCATCGTCGGCGTGCCTTACGTCGTGGCTAAAACGTTCGCGGCAACAGCCGCCGTGAGCGCTAACGTCCTTTTGATCTCGCAGGCCTCGTCGCAGAACGACATTTGTTTCATCGTGGATTCAAGAGACGCCGAGCCCACGCTCGAAGCGTTGCGGCGCGTGTTCGCCTTCGACCTCGATCACAACCGGGTGGAACACATCACGGTGAATTCGGAGATCGCTGTCGTGGCGGTGGTGGGCGAAAAGATGCGCGGAACGGTCGGGGTGTCAGGCCGTACTTTCAGCGCCGTAGGTCGCGCCCGCATCAACGTTATTGCTATCGCGCAAGGATCATCCGAGTACAACATCTCATTCGTGGTTGAAGCTGCCGACATGGGACGGGCGGTGGCCGCCGTACATCAAGAGTTCGACTTGGATGGACGCGCTGCTGTCGATGGCGTTAAAGCGCTCACGGAGGTAAAGGGATGAAAGTGGAAGAGAGATTGACAGGGGTAAACCCGGATGACTTTTCGCAGCGCTGCATTGAGCCGAGTTGCGGGGCGCGGTACGCCGTCGGCGAGAGACTTTACGTGTGTCCGCGCTGTGGCGATCTGCTGGATGTCGTCAAACAGGTGGAAGCGGTCGAAGACGCCACGGCGTTACGCGGCATTTGGAAGGCTCGACTTTCTTCTCACGAGGCGCGCGATCGAAGCGGTGTGTGGCGCTATCGCGAGTTGCTGCCGTTTGCCGACGACGCGCCCGCGGTGACGCTCTGTGAAGGGAACACCCCGCTTTATGAAGCGCCGCGCGCTGCTCACTACTGTGGGCTCGAACGCCTCCGGCTCAAACATCAGGGCCTCAATCCGACCGGCTCTTTCAAAGATACGGGAATGACCACTGCCGTCACGCAAGCCCTCAACGTAGGAGCCCGTACTGTCGTCTGTGCCAGCACCGGCAATACGGCGGCGAGTCTCGCCGCCTACGCGGCGAGAGCTGAGTTGCAGTGTGCGATTCTGGTTCCCCGTGGACAAGTCAGTCTCCCCAAGCTCGCGCAAAGCTTGGATTACGGGGCCAAAGTTTTGGAGATCGAGGGTAACTTCGATGACGCGATGCGCGTGATCCGGGAACTGGCGGAAGATGAATCCATCTATCTGGTCAATTCCATCAACCCGTTTCGCATCGAGGGGCAAAAGACGGTGGCCGTGGAGGTCATGGAACAATGCGAGTGGCGCGTCCCTGAACACGTCGTCGTGCCGGGAGGCAACTTGGGCAACAGCGCTGCACTCAGCAAAGGATTCACGGAACTCTTCGACCTCAAGTTGATTGAACGGCTGCCGCGCTTAAGCGTGGTGCAGGCGGAAGGCGCGGCGCCTTTCACGCGCCTCTTCGCCGGTCGCCAGCCGGCGTGGCCTCCGGCGGAACAGCTTTCGCGGGATGCGCTCACACCCGTCCAATCTCCGCAGACGCTCGCCACGGCAATCAAAATCGGCGCGCCCGTGTCGTGGAAGAAGTCGCTGCGCGCCGTGGCGGCGTCGGGCGGATGGGTTCTCAGCGTCTCTGAGCAGGAGATCGCGGACGCTAAAGCGATCATCGGGCGTGACGGCGTGGGTTGCGAGCCGGCTTCGGCGACGTCTGTCGCCGGGATCAAGCGTTTGGTGTCGGACGGGCGTATTGATCCGGGCGAGAGTGTCGTCGCCGTGCTGACGGGACACATCTTG
This sequence comes from Pyrinomonadaceae bacterium, assembly GCA_050748185.1. Lineage (GTDB taxonomy): Bacteria > Acidobacteriota > Blastocatellia > Pyrinomonadales > Pyrinomonadaceae > JACCRA01. The sequence continues at coordinate 2,249 of JBOGOY010000029.1, read as the reverse complement.
AAGGATGCGGATTACGCCATCAACTATCACCGCGAAACACTCTATATGCCGACGAGCGCGCCGCAGAAAACGAAAGAGGAGCGCCGCATCGCCGGCACTTACAGCAATCCACCTGCGCGGGTGGAAGCAACAAAGTCCGCCATCCTCGAACGTCTCAAATGTGAGGGGGAACACTGAAAGCGAATGAAAGAGGAGAGCGTCGTCAAAGACGAGCCGGTAACGGCGGACGCGCACGCCCGCTCAGTTGAGGTGCGGGTGCCCGCCTCGACTTCGAATCTCGGCTCGGGTTTCGATTGCTGCGGCCTCGCCTTACAACTCTACCTCACGGTCCGAGCCACCGTCGGAACTGATTCCTCTGAGCCGTGCCGCGTGCGTACCCGCGGCGAGGGCGCGAGCGCGTCCCTGCCCCGCTCAAAGAAGAATCTAATCTACCGCGCGATGCGTCTTGTCGCCGAGGGCGAGAGCCTGAGCTTGCCGCCGGTACGCCTTGCCGCCCGTAACGAGATTCCATTGGCGAGTGGTTTGGGAAGTAGTGGGGCGGCGATCATCGCGGGAATCGCGCTCGGCGCGGCACTCGGCGGTCGTGAGCTTCCGACCGAGACCGTCTTGCGGTACGCAACTCAGTTGGAAGGTCACGCTGATAACGTCGCGGCGGCTCTGCTCGGCGGGTGGGTAGTCCACTGCATTAAACCGGATGGCGGCGTGCTCGCCGTCAAGAGGCCATGGCCCTCCGACCTTAAAGTGACCGTCATCTCGCCACATTTTCTTTTAGAGACGAGGCGGGCGCGCGCCGTTCTGCCCGACAACGTCAAACGCGCCGACGCCGTCTACAACATGCAGCGCGTGGCCCTTTTTAACGCGGCCATTGAAGAGCACGATTACGACCTCCTCTGGGAAGCGATGCAGGACCGGTTGCACCAGACCTGCCGCCAAGTGCTTGTGCCGGGTCTCGCCGAAGCGCTCACGATACCGCGCCGTTCAGGGCTCCTCGGCGTCGCCCTGAGCGGTGCCGGGCCGAGCGTACTCGCGCTCGCGCTTGATGATGACGTAGAGATCGGCAATGTGATCGCGGAGAGTTTTCGCCGGCACGGCATCGAAGCGACCGTGCGCCGCCTTGCGGTTGACGAAGAGGGAATAAGGGTGAGAGCGAAAGTGAAGGGCACATACGGGTACAAGTCGTTTAGTGTCTTTCAGTGGCCAACTGCCTATGTCCGTCCTAGGTAACGTGAAGTCACCATGATTCGCGGGCACGCCGCGCTTCTCGTATCCTTCTTTGATGTGCTCCGCCGGTCGTTTCTGTTTGTCGGTACATTTGGACTTGTCGCCGCTGCTTGGCGTCGTTGGATTTTCCTTTCCTATAAAGCACGGGCGATAAGTTTCGAGTGTCGCTCGTGCTGATGCCCCTTATGGAAAGCTATTTGAAAAGAGAAGTTTTCGCCCGCTAGTGGAACTCCAAAACAAACACCAAGCGGCTCGAATTTCAAAATGAACTGCTACAGACTTTCGGCATCAAGGAAAGACGATCTCCGCGTCACCGCCGGGCTGCAATTTGTCCAACCCCTGAACGACTAGGTCAACGTGTTCTCTGATCCGGGGCCAACTCGTTGTCATCAAGACGATGATGCCGATCCTGTGCACCGGTAGGTTCTGCTGATAGCGCAGATTTTGATCCGTCGTGATTAGGGCGTCGATACTATCGGCTTCGGCGCGGGCGAGCAGATCCCCGTTCTTGAGATCGCTCCATCCTTTCTGGTAAGCCGTTTCGACGACATGTGGCGGGAGATGATTTCGTAAAGGGACGGGAGTGCCCTGATCGAAGAGTATTCTCATCGCTCAGGCCGCTTGGCGACCCGGCGGTAAACTTTGGATGGTGCAAGCAAGGACGGCTTCCACCTGATCGCGGATGACGACGCCGGGAAACCATGACAAAAAATCGTCCACTGAGGCTCCGCCTTCGAGATTTTCAAACAAGGCGACGACAGGGACGCGGGTGCCGCGAAAGACCCACGAACCGCTCACTTTTTGCGGGTCTTGCTCGACAGCGTGGCATGAAGACCAGTCCATCATAGAGGCATCATACACTCGTTGTTTTGAGAACGTTAGAGGTTATCTATGGCATCTCCTAACCGGCAACGGAGCGACTCGTTTTGAAAGCTATTTACGGAATAAGAATTCGTTCCTGAGATTGAGTGACACTGACGTGGTATAGCTCGCTATCTAAGCTGAACGGATCGGGCGGCAGGCTTTAG